>CAXYYW010000010.1:0-11657 GCA_964293235.1 uncultured bacterium
GAGAGTGCTATAATGTAGGTCTAATTTGGGGGATAGCAATGAAAAACACAATAATTGTCATTCTAACCGTTGCGGTTCTTGGACTTGGTGGTTGGCTTGTGTATGACAAGATGACGTCCAGCGCTACGCACACCTCAGATAATTCAACCGGTACGCAAAACGACCCCCTGGCAAATACGACTGGTTTCCTCGACTATAGTAGTATGGGGCTGACAAGTGTGGGCCCAGACATCTATAACCGGACAAACACCACAACTCTTGTGCTGTCAAACAATAGCCTCAAGTCGTTGCCCTCACAAATGGGCAAGATGACAAGCCTGAATGTACTAAAGATTGATCACAACGTGCTTGAGGGTTCGTTGATAGGTGAAATTCGTCTCATGCCGCCCACGACGCTTGATGTTAGCTATAACAACATGACGGGCATGCCAGCCGAAATAGGCCAATTAAATAAGCTCGTCACTCTAAACTACAGCTATAACAAACTGACAGGTCTACCAAACGAACTTGCGAATCTTAAGAACAACCTTAAGACATTCGACTTAACAGGCAACCCGCTTAGTCAAGCAACGATAGACAAACTCAAGGCCGACTTACCCTATACAAATATAATTTTTTAGGCATGCGCATATGGAAACATCCCGACGAATTATCCCCACCTACCTAACATTGCAGTTTGGCAACACACTTGCCGCATCGCTTATATGGGGTATCAACACGCTGTTCTTGTTGAATGCCGGCCTGTCTATATTTGAGGCGTTTCTCGCAAATGCGTTTTACACGCTTGGCATGGTTGTGTTCGAAATCCCAACCGGCATAGTTGCGGATAGCTGGGGGAGGCGAACATCGTACTTGCTCGGGACGGTCACTCTTTCGACTTCGACAATTCTTTATTATGTCTTGTGGCAGATGCATTCGCCGTTTTGGATGTGGGCCGCGGCTTCTATGCTGCTCGGTCTTGGATACACGTTTTTCTCAGGGGCGGTCGAAGCCTGGCTTATAGATGCGTTACATAGCGCAAAGTTTAAAGGCAAAGTCGAAGCGGTATTTGGCAAAGCGCAAATAGTTGGAGGGGCTGCAATGCTTATAGGAACGCTCGGTGGCGGGCTGATTGCGCAGTTTACGACACTTGGCGTGCCGTATCTTGTACGGGGAGGTATATTGCTACTACTTTTCGCTGTCGCGTGGCTAACGCTTCATGATATAGGTTTTATTCCTGAACGAAACGAACGAGTAGTAAAAGCAATGCGAACGCTACTTCACTCGTCCATAGATAACGGGCTGCGGGTCGCACCGGTTCGTTGGCTTATGCTGTCAGCCGTGCTTATATCAAGCGTCGGATTTTATGCATTTTATGCGCTGCAGCCGTATTTACTCCAGCTCTTTGGCGATTCAACAGCGTACTGGGTGGCTGGCCTTGCCGCGACGCTCGTATCGGTTGCGCAAATTAGTGGCGGCCTGCTCGCAGGGCGTATAGCCTCATTGTTTTCAAAAAGAACAACAGCGCTACTACTCATGACGGTCACGTCCAGTGTCGTCCTCGTATTGCTCTTTGTGAGCCACAATTTTATGATTTCGCTTGCACTTGTATTCGCCTGGGGGCTGTTATTTGCCGCCGTCATGCCGATTCGTCAGACATATATGAATGGCATGATCCCAAGCAAGCAACGGGCAACTGTTCTGTCATTTGACTCTGTCATGAGTAATCTTGGCGGCATGGGTATTCAGCCAGGTCTTGCGAAGGTTGCCGATGTCTGGTCATACGGGGCGTCATTTCTTGTTGGGGGTGTTCTGCAACTACTTGCGCTACCCATGTTGGCCCGAAGTCGTAGCTTTGGTCACAAGGCAGACCAAAGCTAGGTTTCTAGAGCCTATTTGCTATAATATGTATCTGTGGCGCCTTGGCCGAGAAGTTAGGCATTGGTCTGCAAAACCAAGTAGGCGGGAGCGTTACCCGCAGGTGCCTCCAATTTAATTTAATTTAATTTAACAGTTTGTACCATCCACGCTGCTCAGCAGTGTGTTTTTTATGACAATTTGCACACAATATCCTACACTTTGCTATCTCATTTTTGACTGAGGGCCATGCATAACCGAGTCGCACTGCTTGTGAGATGCTAAATTCTTTTTTAGATGGGTCGATGTGGTCAAATTCGAATGTACGTATATCACTTTCGCCACATATCACGCACTTTTTACCTTTCAGATATAGAAGCATGTTACTTCTAAATTCTGAGCGAAGCACGTTTCTGCGTTGTTTTGCTCGATGTAAATATTGCTCGTGATATTTTTTGTAATGCTGGGCGTGATACGACTTTCGATGTTCTTTGTAGCATGACTTACACTGTGCGTGGAGGCGTCCAGTGGTACTATTTTTAACAAAAAAATCGGATTCACTTTTTATGTTTCCACATTTCGAGCAGGCCTTCATAGAAACAGTATATCAAATACCATGTATAGTTTGCAGACCAAGTATATAATTTGTGGGTGTTCGGGCGAGTGGCGGAATTGGTATACGCGGCGGACTTAAAATCCGCTGGTCCAAACAACCTTGTGGGTTCAAGTCCCACCTCGCCCACCACGAGAAATTCTCTGCATTTTGCAGGGAATTTTGCTATAATAGAGATACAAACGTATAAGGAGTGTAGGAATGGTAACAGCTCTCATCGCAATTATTGTCGTCGTAGTACTCATAGGCCTGTTCTTTTGGGCAACATACAACGGTCTCGTAAAGCTCAACATCCGCGTCGATGAAGCATGGAGTGATATAACCGTCCAGCTGAAGCGACGTGCTGACCTGATACCAAATCTCGTGGAGTCGGTGAAGGGCTATGCCGCGCACGAAAAAGGCGTTTTTGAAGAGGTAACCAAGGCGCGCACAGCAGTCCTTGAGGCGACAAAGCAAGGTCCAGCGGCTGCGGCAAAGGCGGAAAATCAGTTCGAGGGTGCTCTAAAGAGCCTCTTTGCGGTTGCCGAAGCTTACCCAGACCTAAAAGCAAACCAGAACTTCCTACAGTTACAAAATGAGCTTGTCGACACAGAAGACAAGATTCAAGCGTCTCGCCGATTCTATAATGGTGGCGTTCGTGACTTGAACACGAAGGTCAAAATGTTCCCAGCGAACATGATTGCTGGCATGCTTGGCTTTAAAGAGCGAGAGTTCTTCGAAGTTGAAGACATGGCGTCAGTCGAAAAACCAGTTGAAGTCAAGTTTTAGTCTGGAGGTAAGATGTACTCAGCAATTGCGGCAAACAAACGCAATACCGTGATAATCATGGTGCTATTTATGGCGATTATCGCTGGGCTGGGCTGGGTATTTTCCGAGGTCTATGGCAGCACTGGTATCTTTTGGGGCGTTTTCATAGGAGCCGGGGTCTACACGCTTATACAGTACTTTGCGGCAGACAAAATAGCGTTAGCAGTGAACGGTGCCAAGCAAATAGAGAAAAAGGACAACCCGTTGCTCTATAACACCGTCGAGAACCTAGCCATAACAAACGGCATGCCGATGCCGAAGGTCTATATTATGGATGACCCAGCCCCAAACGCCTTTGCGACAGGACGTGATCCAGAGCATGCTGTTGTAGCTGCTACAACAGGTCTTCTGCAGATTATGGACAAGCCGGAGTTAGAAGGGGTTATTGCCCACGAACTTGGGCACGTTAAGAACTATGATATCCGCGTCATGATGGTAGTGTTTGGGCTTGTGAGTGCTATCGGCTTGCTGGCTGACATATTCATGCGGATGATTTGGTTTCGAGACCGTAGAGACAACCAGAACTCGATAGTACTGCTTATAGGTATAGTTGCAGCTGTTATAGCGCCAATAGTTGCAGTAATTGTCCAGCTTGCAGTGTCGCGCCAACGCGAATATTTGGCCGACGCAACGGGGGCTATGACAACACGTCACCCAGAGGGCCTCGCGAGCGCACTCGAAAAGTTAAAGACCGTTTCAACAGCCACGAAACGACAAAACTCGTCGACAGCGCATCTGTTTTTTGCGAATCCGTTGAAAAAGGGTGGGCTTTCGGGGTTGTTTAGCACTCATCCTCCGCTAGAGGACCGTATAGCCAGACTTCGTGACATGGAAGGGAAAATGTAGAACCCATATGGCATCAAACAGCAAAAATCACGCGAACGCAAAGCAAAAGACGGGTAGCACGGAAAAAAGATGGAGATTTCGATTTCCTGGCTGGCGTAGGATTGGCTCAGTGCTAGCGTGGCCATTTGTGACGCCATATCGAAAGCTGCGACGAAATCGTTCCGAAGCACCCCATAAGAGCTTTGTAAGGACTCGCAAACGCGACAAGATAAAGAAGCCAAAAATAGAAGGCTATATAGCCTTCCCGTGGTACGTGCTTCGCATGTTGCGTAATCGCAAGTGGGTTTATATACGGTTCATCCTCATATTTCTTGCCTTATCAACTCTCTTCATAGGCGCGCTGCAAGTCGATAATATTACGTCCGTCAATCAGGTTATAGATTCAGCAAACAGCGGGACGGATATATTTGGCCCGGTGTCACGTGCCGCGGTGACGGTCGGGTCGAGTATAATGGGCGCGCTCAACAACAATCTAAGTGACGTCCAGTATGTTTACGTCTCAGCACTCATAATTATTGCAATGCTGACAGTTATATGGCTATTAAGGCATCAGTTAGCTGGGAAAAAATTGAAGGTCCGTGATGGGCTGTATGCCGCCGCCGCTCCTATCGCCGCTGAATATGTTCTTGTTGTTGTCGGTATCGCACAGTTGATCCCTGCTGCACTTGCGACACTTATATACGTTAGTGCAACGACAAGCGGCATACTTGATGGTGGTATAGAGACTGCAATGTTTTCCTTGGCGTTGCTATTTATTGTTGTTCTGACGCTTTATTTCATGACAACAACACTCTTTGCCATGTTTATTGCAAGTATTCCTGGAACATACCCTATGCAGGCATACCGCGCGGCGCGGAAGATTGTGACAGGTCAGCGGCTGCGGTTGTTAATGCGGCTTCTGTGGATGGCTGTCATACTGCTTATAACGTGGTTTGTTATCCTTGTCCCGTTCGTTATTATTGTGAACTCAGTGGGTGGCGGGAGTAGCTGGGCAATCCCCATCGCATATCAACTCATGGTCGCCTCAAGCATTGTCTATGCAACGGCGTATGGATACTTGCTCTATAGAAGGATGATTGATGACCCGGCTGACGAAAAGTGATGCTGAGCGTCGGGTAGCGCAGCTTCGCGAGGTTATAAACGACTACCGTTACAGGTACCATGTGCTCGACGAATCGACCATGAGTGAGGCGGCGGCGGACAGTCTAAAACATGAGCTTAGCCAGCTCGAAGATCAGTTTCCTGAGCTTGTTACGCCAGACAGCCCGACACAGCGTGTTGCAGGCGCGGCACTTGATAAGTTTACAAAAGTGATACATCGAATCCCTATGATTAGCCTTGCGGACGTTTTCAGCCGCGAGGAAGTCGATGCGTGGATTGGACGCACCGAACGAGCATTGCCAGACGTATCGCATGAGTATTTATGTGACATAAAAATGGATGGTCTCGCTTGCGCGCTGACATATGAAGACGGAGTATTGGTTCAGGCAGTGACGCGCGGCGATAGCCGAGTTGGCGAAGATGTGACCATGAACGTCCGAACTATAGAGAATGTTCCCTTAAAGCTTCGTGAGAACCAAGAGTTTTCACACTTTTCACGCGGCCGGACTGAGATACGCGGAGAGATTGTCATGTATAAAGATGATTTTGAACGTCTCAATAGTACCCGCGCGAAACTTGGGGAGCCACTGTTTAAAAATCCTCGAAACCTCGCGGCTGGAACGATTCGTCAGCTCAACCCAAAACTTGTTGCCGAGCGTCCACTGCACTTTGTTGGCTATGACATACTCCGCGACAACATGGAAGAACTACCAACGATAGCGTTCGGGTATAAGGCAATGGCAGAGCTCGGCATCACGACAAGCCGACAAACGCGGGTCGTGCATGGGCTCGATGAAGTTATGGACTATATTGGGCATCTTGGCGAAATTCGTTCTGGTTTGAAGTTCAATACCGACGGGGCTGTTATAAAAGTTAACGACCGCGCAGAGTATACGGCGCTGGGTGTGGTCGGCAAGACGCCGCGAGCAGCAGTCGCGTTTAAGTTTGCCGCCGAAGAGGCAACGACGGTCGTCAAAGATATCGTTATATCCATTGGTCGAACTGGTGCTGCAACGCCAGTTGCAGTTTTCGATCCTGTTCAGGTAGCTGGCACGACGGTCCAACACGCCTCGCTGCACAATGCCGATGAAATTGCCCGGCTCGATGTACGACGCGGCGATACCGTGATAATTTTTAAAGCAGGCGATATTATTCCGCAGGTACAGACAGTCATAACCGAGCTCCGACCGAATGACTCTAAGTCTATAGACTACGAAGCAGAACTTGCTCGGCAGTACCCAGAACTTGAATTTGTCCGTCCTGAGGGCGAGGCTGTTTACCGAGTAAAAGGAACCAGCAGTGAACTTATATTGAAGAAAGCACTTGAGCACTTCGCGAGCAAGGGTGCACTGGATGTCGATACACTTGGTGAGAAAAACGTTGTGGCGCTTGTTGATGCCGGGTTGGTTACCGACCTTGCGGATATTTACAGCGTGAACAAAGAACAGCTATTGCAACTGGAGCGATTTGCTGACATTTCTGCGCAAAAACTTGTCGATGCTATAGCTGACAAAAAACAGCCACCACTTGAAAGGTTCGTCTATGGGCTTGGCATACGTCACGTTGGGACGCAAACGGCTATTGATCTCGTGAATCATTTCGGATCACTTGATGCACTTGTGCACGCGACAATAGATGAGCTGAAGGACGTCGACGGCGTGGGCGAAGTTGTCGCAGAAAGTGTCGCGGCGTGGTTTGCTGACGAAGACAATTTGGCATTGCTTGAGAAATTTGACGCCCTTGGTGTCAAGCCGCAGTTTGAAAAGAAAACCGGTAAACTAGACGGGCTAAGATTTGTTGTCACGGGTTCGCTCGAAAGTATGAGCCGCGATGAAGCTGCCGAGAAAATCCGCGCCCAAGGTGGCACGTTCCAGACAAGTGTTGGGAAAGACACTAACTATCTTGTCGTTGGTGGCAAAGTTGGGGCAAGCAAGCTGAAAAAAGCCGAGCAATATGGAACGAAAGTCATAAACGAAGCGCAGTTTTTGGAAATGCTATGACTACCATCACGTTTATTACAGGCCACCAAGGTGAGTGAATTCATAAAGCAAAAAGGGGTAGAAGAGTGAAAATACTTCAGGTGAATGTCTGGATGGGCCGAATGGCGAAAGGCTTAATGAGATATGTCAAAAAAGAACAGCCTGATATTATTTGTATGCAAGAAGTGTTTCATAGCGACCACGCCGTTGCTTTGCCAGACAGGATGTTTCAGATAGTATCGCTCATAAAAGATGCATCAGGCTTGGAGCACGAATATTTTTCTATGCGATATTCGGTAGATATCGCAGGTCTTACGGTTCCTTATGGGAACGTTGTACTCTCTAGGTTTCCATTTACGTCGGCTCGAACGATTCAAATAGAAAATGAAATCATAGAACACGTAACTACCGAAAATGAAGTGAGAAATGTCAATAACCTCCAGATTGTGACACTTGACGTCGACGGATCTAGCTGGACAATAGCAAATCATCATGGTCACCATGAATACGATCCAAATGGCAATGAAGAATCGGTTGCTGCTATGCGGCGTGTTGCAGACGCGCTTCGCGAAGTCGAAGGGCCTCTAGTGCTTTGTGGAGACCTGAACGTATTGCCGGAAAGTCCCGCTATGCGAGTTTTCGATGGTTGGCTTGACGACATAGTGGTGCGTAGCGGTGCAAAAACGACGCTCGCGCGAATCAATGTTGACCGTGATGTTGTCTGTGATCACGTGCTGGTAAACGATAGAGTTGTGGTGAAAAACTTTAGAGTCGACGATGTAATAATCAGTGACCATTATCCGCTTATTGCGGAGCTTGAGGTGAAAGGATAGCTTTATGCCGAAATTTCTACTAAATAAACTGGTGCGACGACGCCTCCCGGAGTTCTATGACCAGCTAGGAGAAGATGCAGAGGTGAAAGAATTGACGGGCAAAGAGCTTGATATGGCCGTGCTGGATAAAATCGTTGAAGAGGCAACGGAAGCACAAAAAGAGGAAAAAATTGATCTAAAGTATCTTGCAGATTTTCTGCAGCTTTTGCATCACGCCGTTGTAGCGTCAGGCATGACTTTTGAAGATCTGGAAGAGCAGCGAAAAATTAAAGAGGCCGAGAAGGGTGGCAGTGTTTTTATGGTTAACAACGTGCCAACAGGATATTTCATAGAAGGGCTTGTGTGTGCCGAAGATGACAAATGGACGGCGTACTATCGGAAAGAGCCAGATCGTTTTCCTGAAATAAAAGAATAATCAGTTATTATATAAGCATATGCCTCGTAGAACTGCACGACGTGCGATGTCTGTTAAGGAACAGTTTCGTGCTATAACAAAAGTTGCAAAGCTGAGTGTTCAAATTGCTCCGCTTGCGGTTGCACTGAAGCTTGGCGGGACGGTTATCAACTCTGTTCTGCCATTCGTTACGGTATACTTCGCAGCACTAACGACCACGGCGCTTGCCGCTGCATTCATGGGTGACGAAGCGGCTACGAATCAAGTCATCCTCTATGTCTGTATTACAGGTGGGCTTGGGCTGCTATCGAGTATTTGGTCAACGTTCGACAACTACATTCAGACCAAAATGCGCTACGTTATCGATACGAGAGTATCAAATCGCATGTACGAGCACTTTCTTAGCCTTGAATTTTGGCGGTACGAAGACAAAGAAACGACTGATCTATATGAGCGTGCTAGAAACTTTGCACAATTTTTCACTTGGATATTCGACCGGCTTTCAACAGTGCTCTCTGAGGCAATTGTCGTAGTTACGGGGCTTATAGCACTCTTGTATGTAAACGGTTGGCTGGCATTAGTCGTGCTTGTTGCTGTTGGTCCAACAGTCTATATACAGTTCAAGCTATCTCGGCTGCAAATAGAGCAGTGGAATAAGAACGTCGACACGAGGCGGCAAATAAATATGATAGAGTGGAATCTTTTCCAGCCAGAACATATCATAGAATTGCGTCTCTACGGACTCGTCAAGCACCTTTTGGGACTGCGGCAAAAGTGGCGCGACAAAGACGAAAAAGGTCGCATAGAGTTTGAACGGCAATACTTAGGCCGGCGGATTATGGCTGATGCGTTGCAATCAGCCGTGGAGATTGGTGCGCTTATATGGGTCACGTTTGAGATTGTGGGGCATCGTCAGCCGATAGGTCAGTTTGTCTATGTACAACAAGTGTTATCTCGAGTTATGGGTGGTGTCAGCGGGTTCATATCAACGCTGAGTTCCATAGATGAAGATGTGGCAAACTTGTTTGACTATCAGCGCTTTATGGAACTAACTGAATTTGTCGGGGGAGAGGACGGGCTGACTGATAGCCCCGAGGAAATCAGCATCCAAAACGTTTCATTTGCCTACCCTCACCAAAAACACGACGTGTTGCATGATATCTCGTTGACAATACGAAAAGGTGAGCATGTTGCGATAGTCGGCGAGAATGGCGCTGGCAAATCGACGCTTATAAAACTGATTAGCGGACTGTACCGTCCAAAACAGGGGCAGGTGCTTGTTGATGGGCTGCCGCTCGACTCTGTTGCGATAGGCGATTGGCACCAGCGCATTGCCGTGCTTGCGCAGAATTTTTTGGATTTTGGCTTCGCGACCGCTCGAGAGAATGTTTTATTTGGGGATGTTGATAAGCAAGATGAACAACTGTACCGAGAGTCACTCGCCGCAGCCGAGGCGGCTGATTTTGTAAAGAAATTACCGTATGGCGACAGGACATACATGGACAGCTGGATAGAGAGCGACGGCGGAGAGAAAGGGGTGCGTATTTCCGGCGGCCAGTGGCAACGTATTGCGCTCGCTCGGAACTTTTACCGAGATGCCCCTATAGTCATACTCGACGAACCGACTAGCGCGATTGACGCGCTCGCGGAAGCTCGCATTTTTGAGAGACTTTTCAAGCGAAAAGACAAAACAATCATTACAATATCACACCGGTTCACGACGGTTAAAAAGGCCAGCATGATTTACATGATGAAAGACGGGCGAATTGTTGAGCAGGGTACGTGCGACGAATTGATCGCGAAAAAGGGCGAGTTTTACTCGATGTTTGAATCCCAACTGTAGTATTTGTGAAGCCAGCGTTACAATAAGGTTATGACAAATGGCATTTCGGCAAAAGATTTGTTGGTAATACGTGGGGGCAAGGAAGTATTAAAAAACATTTCCTGCGAAGTAAAACCTGGTGTACTGACGGGACTCATAGGACCAAGCGGATCGGGCAAAACAACGCTCATGCGCTCTATCGTTGGTGTGCAAAAGATCAAATCAGGCGAACTCACTGTCCTAGCTACACCGGCGGGTGATGCGTCATTACGCCGTCATATAGGTTACGTAACACAGGCTCCGGCCGTTTACGGTGATTTGACTGTTGAACAAAATCTTCGGTATTTTGCACGTATAATACAGGCGCCAAAGGACGATCCAGAACGAGTTTTAAAACTAGTCCAATTACTACCACAGCGTAAACAGGTCGTTGATAGTTTGAGTGGTGGTCAACACGCGCGGGTTAGTCTCGCGGTTGCGTTGCTCGGTGACCCGGACGTGCTGATACTCGATGAACCGACAGTCGGACTTGACCCAATACTTCGCGATGACCTCTGGGATATATTTAGTGATATTGCCGCTGAGGGTAAGGTTGTTCTTATCTCAAGCCATGTCATGGATGAGGCGGAGCGCTGTGAAGAACTAGTACTTATGCGCGACGGCCGTATCATATGGAATGATAGCAAAGCAAAGTTACTTGAACGGACAGGCGAACCCGAAGTGGGGAGTGCGTTTGTTCATGCTATCAAGGAGGCCATAAAATGATGTATCACCTCCGTGCAACGCTCGCAACAACGACGCGCATCCTTCAGCAGCTGAGTCACGATAAGCGCACGGTTGGCATTATGTTCCTCGCCCCAGCTTTGCTCGTCTCACTTATCTGGTGGGTCTTTAGTGACAATGAGAAGATGTTCAATACTATTGGCCCAGCTCTCGTTGGCATTTTCCCGTTTACCGTCATGTTCCTTGTCGCAAGTATTACGACGCTTCGCGAGCGAATAACTGGAACGCTAGAGCGCTTGCTGGCCCTGCCTATTGGCAAGTTCGATATTATATTCGGTTACGCCATAGCGTTTGGTATATTTGGTCTTGTCCAATCACTAATCACAAGCAGCGTCGCGATATATTTGCTTGGCCTCAATGTTCAAAGTCCTGAATGGTTCATGCTGCTTGTTGCGGTGCTCGACACGTTTGTTGGTGTCGCGCTTGGGCTCATGGTGAGTGCGTTCGCGAGCACAGAGTTTCAAGCAGTCCAGTTTATGCCCGTTCTCATCTTCCCACAGTTTATTGTCTGCGGGCTCTTTGTGCCACTTTCGCAACTCCCGAGTCTGCTCGAGAACATTGCGTATTATTTGCCGCTTACCTATGCGGTCGATGCGTTAAATGGCGTCACGAAGTACGCAGATGTCACAGGAGATATGTGGCG
>CAXYYW010000011.1:0-11527 GCA_964293235.1 uncultured bacterium
ATTCATCTAGTATTGTATCAGAAAACGCTTACGTCTAACAGCGTGTTTTAGTATCATGTATATGCATAGAATGGGAATAAATAAGAGGCAGCAAGGGTTTACGCTAGTTGAGCTTATCGTCACAATGGTTATCTTCTCGATAGTGGCCATGTCGACGTATACTTTGCTTGTTGGCTATATTAGCTCCTCTGCATTTGCCCAGATGAAAGCTACCGCAGTCGGAATTGCAACATCGAAGATTGAGACATTGAGGTCGTTACCCTACAACAGTCTTGCGGTGCAGGGAGGGGCTATTATCATATCTGGGACCTATCTTCCATCACAGGAGGAGGTTACTCGTTCATCACGAACATTCACGGTAACAACCGACATACGCTATGTCGATGATGCGTACGATGGCTGTTTCTCATACAGTAGTACCGAGCAGCGAGATAGGTACTGTGTCAACGGTCCTCCCGATGCGTCAAAGCCTGTTGATACGAATCCGAGAGATTACAAGGTAGTGCAAGTTACGGTTAAAGACAAAGCGTCTGGACAGGTGCTAGCAAGCCGTTCAAGTTATTTTGCATCGCGTGTCGCTGAGGTCGCAAGCGATACGGCGATAATTTCCGTTAAAGTAACTGATTCTTCAGGCACGGGCGTTTCAGGTGCGACGGTTCATCTGCAAAATAGCGCTACATCTCCGACAGTAGATCAAACTATCACGACAGATGACGAAGGATCGGCGTTGTTCTCCGACATAGTCCCGGACAACAATCCTGATTATGTTATAACGGCTTCAAAAACTGGATACAGCACACTGTCGACTATAGCCGCCTCGGGCTCTCTTATACCTACGTATCCGAATGTATCTGCCATAGCGCAGCATATGACAAACGCAACGCTTACCATAGACAGAGTGTCATCATCGAGCCTTGATCTGCAGGTGGTCAATACCTCTGGTTCTTCCCTTGTTGGAGTTACGACCACTATTAAGGGGGGTATCAAGCTGTATACCGACACCAATGATACACAGTATAGCTACAATCAAAGCTTAACAACTGGGAGCAACGGATATATTACGCTTCAGAACCTTGTGCCGGGCAAATACACAATACAATCGGTCTCCAGCAGGGAAATCGTAGCCGTACACACTGCGACGGGCTCGTCGACATTTCAGCCGTTTGACATACTTCCGGGTGCAACACCACCAGCCGGATTGTCGAATATGCAGTCAGTGCTCGTTATTACGTCTACGAACTTTTCGTATCCAGCAATAAGCTCATTGACGCCAACGAGCGTATCAAGCACGGATCCAAACGCCAGTGACATACTTGTGACGGTCCATGGTAGTAATTTAAATGGTGCAACGGTTAGTCTTGTCGGGAGATCGTCGGGAACGACGCTAACCGGTATTGTTACCGACACTGCAGATCAGAATGACATTATCGTTCGAAGTTTTGATATTCGAGGTGCCCCTGAGGAGGCGTACCGTTTGCAAGTAGCAACCGCGGCAGGGACGGCAACTCAGGATAGCCGGGATCCAAGCACGGTGGGGGCGTTCAGTGTTGGGCCATAAATCATCACAAACCAACGAGCAGGGGTTCACTATAACCGAACTTCTGGTGGTTATGGTCGTTATCAGTATTATATCTGGTCTGGTCTATGTTTTCTTCTCTCGGAGTCTTATTGACTTCATGAGGGTGCAGGCCGCGAACATAACAGCAGTTGATCAGTCGTACACAATTGGTCGAATAGAACAAGTTCTACGAGGTGTTAATAAGGTTGAGGATGCCCAAGCGAACACGCTGACCGTGTACACGTATTTCTCACCAACCGACACGACACCTTCAAAAGTGGTATACACATATGATGCGGCGTGGAAGCAATTACGAGTCTCGCATATTCTGGCGAGTGGAACGGCGCCGGACTATACCTACAATGCCGCAAATGCTGTTAACAGAGTCATTCTTAGCGGCCTCGTACAAACAAAACCACTGTTTTCTTACGCGGATAGGCTTGGTGGAGTGGGGCCATTTGACACGTCGACCTATAGTGATATCGCAACAATCACGGTAACTATTGACGGAACTGTCAAAGGAAACGCGGCACCTACGGAAATGAAAGCGACGGTGCTACTTCGTAATAGAACGGGGGTACAGTAATGAGACGTGTTCGAAGTGATAACGGTTCAGTGATGCCACTCCTGATCCTCTTTATGGTACTTGTTTCAATCATAGGCGCTGCCGTGGGCGGCAGTATTGTGACAACACTGAAGGTTGCTGTTGATTCCGAGGAGAGCGAGGCGGCCCTTGCCGTCGCTGAGGCTGGCATACACTACTATCTGTGGCATCTCGACCACGATGGGACTGACTACACTGATGGTCATGGGGCTATGACCATTGGGACAGATGGCTACGGTCCGTTTGTCCATACCTCGCGTGATGCTGCCGGAAATGTTGCAGGTGAGTTTACGTTGTATATTAAGCCAGATACGCTCGGTTCGACAATTGTGACGATACGCTCGACCGGAAAAACGAAGACAGGAACAGTTTCAAAGACAATAGAAGCACGCCTTGGCGCGTGGTCGTACAGTGCCTATGCCGTAGCCAGTAACTCGGCGCTATGGTTTGGTGCGACTGAGACGGCAGACGGCCCAGTATTTTCGAATGTCGGGGTAAAAATGGACGGACCAAGCAACGATACGGTTTCAAGTGCAAATGCTCAATATACAGTTCCTTCGTCACATGGATATGGTGCCAATACAGTAAAGCCAGGAGTGTGGTGCGATCCAAATGTTACGAGTCCAACGAATTGCAACACCAGGAACAAGTCACAATGGGTGTATCCGGCTACATCACTTGATTTCAATCGACTAAGTTATGATCTCTGCGATCTCAAGAAGCTTGCAACTGGGCTGACTGGTTCAACGGCGTGCCAGACCATACCGTCAAGTCGAACCAGCAGCTATGTTCCCCCCGTGAGCGCAAGTTCATATAACCAGAATGTTGGGTATCTCGTCGTGCTCAATAGTGGCTCTCCCGCAACATATTCTTTATACAAAGTAACAAATGAGCGCGATAACAGACCAAGTGCCTCCCAGGCACTGACTACGACGCTGGTGCAAGCCAATATTCCGGTTCCGAGCAGCGGCGTGGTGTTTGTCGAGGATAACGTGTGGCTCATGACTGCAGATAATGCTGGTTTTGATGGACGGATAACGGTCGTTGCTGCGCGTCTAGCGGCGACAGGGAGCGCAAATTTGGTGTTTGCCGACGACGTTATCTATAAAAGTAAGGACGGGACGGATGTTATTGGGGGTATACCACAGAATAACATCGAGATAGCACCGTATTCCGGGATTCCATTGGAAATCGATGGGGCATATATAGCAAAAGACGGCACCTTTACCTATCGTCTAAAATACCGCACAACCGGTGGCTACACAGAGGGTTGGGTTAACCAGACCGAGAAGTTTACCTTTTATGGCTCAGTCGTTTCAAATAGCACATGGACGTGGTCGTGGACATTGTGCAGTCAAGACTGGAAGAAGGCGTGCTGGGCTGGATTTGAATGGAATATCACGACATATGATGATAATCTTCGGTACAGCCCACCACCGAGTTTCCCAGTAACGAATACGTTCGACATACTGTCTTGGCGCGAAATCCTCACGACCCCATAATGTTCGATGCAGTTTGTAGCTACAGTTGAGTAGTGAAGTGCCGCTTAGCAGGGTGTTATAGGTCTTTGTAGCTTTCGAGATTTGTATGGGAGAGCCTATGTCGGTCGATACTCGACACGTTTTGAGTTACATGCAAAACCCCGCTTACGAAAGGCGGGGTTTATACTAAGCGTTAAGCTGATTTACTGGTTTGCGTTTCGCTTGACGTAGAATGCTGCGCTTGTTATAGTTGTGTCCTTTTGAGAATCATTTGAGTTCTCCAGCAGGGCAACAAGCTGATAGCTAGTACAGAATGTTCCAGTGTTTGCCGTACCAGCTTGTACAGTTGGGCTTACGCAGCCTGTTGGGGCCGGAAGGTACTGGTAGGCTCTATTTGTGGTTGAAGGCAGTGAATCTTGCAACGTAATAACGGATCCATTCATCGGGTCCGAGAACGCTTTTGCGCCGTCACCAGCATTAAAGCTGTTGTTTGTTCGCCACGTTGAGTTATTGATACTATCAGCGTCGGTTGCGGGTCCCGCTTGAGGATATCCACCTGTTTTTGCGAAGTACGCTTCAAGCTGCGTTGCGATGCTGTTGATATCGTTCTTGCGGTCCGTATCACGAGCTTGTTGGTTTGCGCCAAGCACCTGTGTGATGACAAGGCCGGCCAAAATGCCGATGATGATTATGACAATCAGGAGCTCAACAATCGTGAAACCTGACTGACGTTCTTGCTTAAGTGAGACCATATTTGCCCACCCTCCTTAAGTAAATTATTTGTTAATGATCCCTGGCTACATGCGTGACACAGAGTATCTGGTACTAATTATAACCGTTAGCGTTATTTGGTCAAGAGAATCTTTATTAGTGGACAACTTGACTCATGCTTGCTATTGGCCCCATGACGCCGACAGCTATTAATCCGACGGCAGCTCCCATGATGACAATCATGATTGGCTCCAGTAGTGAGCTCATGCTAGCAATAGCGGTATCAACCTCTTCTTCGTAAAATTCGGCAACTTTCACAAGGACCTCATCTGTCTGGCCAGTTTCCTCGCCAACAGCAAGCATCTGGGGAACTATAGCAGGGAAGAGCGTACTGCTTTCCATAGCTTGAGAGAGCTGTTTCCCGTTGACGACCTCATTGGCTGCGCGTTCTATGTCTTCTTTGAAGAGCTCGTTGCCAAGCGAACGCGACGTAACTTTTAGTGCCTCTACAACGCTAACGCCTGCTCCAATAAGAGCCGAGAATGTACGGGTAAAGCTTGCGACGGCGATTTTCGTCGTAAGCATACCAGCAACAGGGAGTTTAATAACGAGAGCATGAAATTTTCGTCGTCCGTCAGGAGTTTTCAAATATGCACGCGTACCAAAGATTGCAACAAGGAGTACAGCGAGGACGATATACCACTTCGAAACCATAAAGTCGCTCATATCGAGCATTCCCTGGGTGAGTGCTGGGAGTTTTGTGTCCGGGCCACCGAGGCCTTTTAAGATGTCACCAATTTGTGGAATGATGAAAATCATGAGTCCAAAGAACGCAATAACGGTGAGGCTGAGGAGGACCATTGGGTAGGTCATGGCTCCCTTAATCTTTTTGCGCATACTAGAGCTTTTTTCTACTTGTGTGGCCAGGCGCTTTAGAATGTCATCCACGATACCTGCCGCTTCACCTGCGCGTACCATGTTCACATATATGTCGCTAAACGTCTCCGGGTACTTTGCAAGCGCATCGGCTAGCTGGGCACCGTCTTGCACATCCTTGACTATGCCGACTATAGTTTCTTTAAGAGCCGGGTTCTCGGCCTGTGCTTCAAGGGTTGTAAGTGCTCTCAGAAGGGGGACGCCGGCAGAGACCATTGTCGAAAGTTGGCGCGTAAAGAGGACGAGATCTTGTAGCTTCACTTTCTTTTTGAAAAGTTTTTTTGACTTGTTTCCGTCTGTTGCGAGAATGACTTGGTTTGGTTTAAGGCCTTGAGATGTCAGAGACTCTACAACCGCATCACGGTTGACACCGTCTATACTTCCCTTGACCTGTTTGCCTGCGTTGTTAGTTGCTTGATACGAAAATGTTGGCATATGTTACTCCCGGGTTACCCTCAGAATCTCCTCTATGGACGTCTGTCCACGGAGTGCTTTTATGAAACCGTCTGTTTGCATGGTCATCATGCCTTCCTTGACTGCTTGATCTTGGATAGTGTTGCTTGTCGCGTTTGAGACGATAAGTTTTTGTATTTCTACTGAGTTATCGAGCACCTCATAGATGCCCATGCGTCCTTTGTAGCCGGCATGTCCACATTCTTCGCACCCGTCTGGGCTTGCCTTATAGAGGCGAGTAATAGTGCTTGCTGTGCTTGAGAGATCAGCACCGACATCTTCGCCAATTTTCTGCTCTGCCGCTTGCTTTTCGAGTTCATGAATGCGCTGCATTTCACGGTCGGAAGTTATGCCAAATGTTTTCGTAATCATTTGCACCTCATCTTTGTCAGGGGTGTATTTGACTTTACAGGCTTTGCAGAGTCGTCGCACGAGTCGCTGACCAATAACAGCACGGACTGTCGAGGCAATAAGAAAAGGCTCGACGCCCATGTCGAGCAAACGAGGCAAACATGTCGCGGCATTATTTGTGTGAAGCGTTGAGAAGACGAGGTGTCCAGTCAGAGCTGCTTGCACGCCGAGATTTGCCGTTTCGGCGTCTCGTATCTCACCAACCATAATAATGTTCGGGTCTTGACGCAGGAGCGCGCGCAGGCCGGCAACAAACGTCATTCCAGCAACTGGATTTACTTGGGTTTGATTCGCTCCCTGTATTTTGTACTCAACTGGATCTTCAACTGTTGATATATTTACATCGGGCTTATTGAGCAGTGTCAGGGCAGAGTAGAGACTGGTTGACTTGCCAGATCCGGTTGGCCCCGTTACAAGCATCATGCCGTACGGTTGGGATATTGCGTCATTGATTTTCTCGAGGGACCAACCCCAATAGCCAAGTTCTTCAAGCGTCAGTGCTTTATTTGACTCATCGAGAATACGCATGACCACCTTTTCGCCTTCGGATATTGGAAGCGTGCTGACGCGAAGAGCATATTTCTTTCCTGCAACAGTTACTTTAAAGCGGCCGTCCTGTGGAACGCGTCGCTCGTCAATTTTCAAATTTGAAAGAATCTTGATACGGCTTATAAGCGCGGCCTGAACATTGCGCGGTAGCTTATTTGCCTCTCGAAGCGTCCCATCTATGCGATAGCGAACCTGTAAGTACTCCTCGCGCGGCTCAATATGTATGTCGGAAGCATTTGAGTGAATAGCGTATTCCAGAATAAGATTGACTGTTTTTGCAACAGGGGAGTTCTCGGATATGTCTTCTTCTGATACTTCCTCTTTCGTTCCTTGTTCTTCCTGTATAGCTATAACGTCTGAGAGTTCTTCAGCAACGGCGTGGCGGTAATTCTCGAGGACCTGGAGGATATTTTCCTTTGTCGCTACGAATAACTTGTAATTTGAGCCAATCTCTTTCTGGAGGAAGTCGACAGCCTGCATGTCGTCCGGATCTTCCATGGCGAGCAATTTTGCCTCTCCTTTGGTGTCGAACACGACGGCGTTGTACTGACGGGCAATTTTTTCCGGCAATGTCTCGAGAACTTCCTTGTCAACGGTTTTTGGGTCAATCTCAACAAACGGGATATCGGCATATTCTGCATAGAGTTTCGTGAGCTCCTTGTCGGATATCAATTCACGACGCACGACGAGGTCTTGCAATGGCCTATTGCTCTGCTTCTGCTCGCTCTTTATATCCTCAAGCTGTTCCGCGGTGATTTTTTGTTTTTTCACCAGCAGCTGCTCGACGGTGCTGTCGGAAAGTCTCATATGTCTCACAGTATACGATATTTCTTATGCTTTTTATAGTAAGGGCGAGCTCGCCCGCCCAGCTACAACAGCGAAATGAATTCGACCGTTGCAGCCCCCACCCCTAAAGACCTCGTTTTCGCGTGCTTGCCTGCGGCACGTGCGGGGGTTATGAGGTTGGTTTCCCTTGGAAGAGGGTATAATTGTAGGGATGAACTATACAGTCCACTCTCTTGAGGAGATGAACCATTTTGCCATGGAGCTTGGCAAGCGCTGTAGTGGTGGCGAGGTGCTTGAACTCGTTGGCGATGTCGGCCCGGGCAAAGCGAGCTTTACGAAGGGGGTTGCGTACGGGCTGGGTGTGACGGACGACGTGCAAAGCCCGAGTTTTACAATTTCTAGATTCTACACCGCGCGCGATGGGCTTGAACTACACCACTACGATCTGTACAGATTGAGCGAACCGGGGATTGCCCAGTACGATATAGCCGAATCTGTCAGTGATGTGAAGGCTGTGACGGTTATAGAGTGGGGCGAAACAGTGCACGGCGTTTTGCCAAAAAATCGAACTATCATTCACTTTCGCTATGGAGATGCCGAGACTGAGAGGCGCATAACTATCAAAACGGATAACCCTAAGTTTAAGGAAAAAGTGTAATGTTTTTTGGACTTCGAAGTGACGGACCGGTGGCAGAACTCTACTTGTATGACAAACAGGGTACCAGCCTCGGTAAGTATACATGGCAGGCAGATAGGCAGCTTGCGCATGACTTACTTAGGAAAATTGATGAGTTCTTAGCAGATAACAACTCATCTCTTGGTCAGCTGAGCGGTCTCTTTGTCTATGAAGGCCCCGGGAGTTTTACGGGGCTTCGCATAGGCCTAACGGTCATGAACACCCTTGCGTATGCAGAGAGCATTCCCATAGTTGGGGCAAGAGGCGACGAGTGGCAGGGGCTGGCTATCTCGCGGCTTCAGTCTGGTGAAAATGACCAGGTTGTTATGCCGTTTTACGGCGCAGACGCGCGAATAACGCAGCCAAAGAAATAGTCTAAAACTGCCCTTGACCATGCATGGTGCTTATGGTACCATGTCTTCGGAAACGAGAGAAAACACAAAAACGGTTTAAACAATGAGAGTATTCCACAGGTCTTTTGGACGTGCAAAGCGTCGTGGTGGGCCAGTATCTGCTCGGCGACGCCTAGACGAGTCGAAGCGTACCCACGCAAAAGCACATGATTATGCAAAACGTCCGGTACTCGCGGCGCGTGTCTTAGCGAACGCGGGCGGCGGGTATAACCGCAATGCACACCGTGTCGACGATGAACTGCGCTATCTTATGAAACGCAGACGTGTATTGTATATGTCACCTATGCTCTTGTTCGTCGCGGTTGCAGCGCTAACGCTCTGGGCACCTTTTGGCGGTCGTCCGCAGGAGCTTTCCGCACAGCAAGTCAGCGCTATCAGTGGTAGTGTTGAACCTGATGTTATCCCGTTCGCTGGAGCATCGGACGAAGAGCCGGCGCCGGATTATCTGGAAACTTACCAAGTGGAAGCAGCGCGCCCGCGTATTCTTAGCATAGAGTCTATAGGTATACGTTCAAGAGTATTTGAAGTTGGCATTGACGGCAGAGGTCAGCCACAGCTTGCTAAAAACAGTTATGATACCGGCTGGTATAACGTGAGTGTCCTTCCTGGCGAACCCGGTGCGGTCGTTTTGAGCGGCGCATGCAGCGGATCAGTTGGGAACGGCGTATTCAATCGTTTGGGTGAGATAGTAAAGGGATCTACCATTGCTATAGAACGGGGTGACGGGGCAGTAGTAACGTATAAAACCGTGTCTTCCGAGACGGTCGCTGTCGATATGGTTGACATGACGAGTGTGCTGCGCCCTCCATATGGCACGACGAATAGCCTGAGTCTCATAGGCTGTACCGGAGCATATGACGTCAAAACGAATGATTTTGCAGGCAGAACTATTGTGCACGCGGTTCAAGAATAATTGCTGCGCTCGCAAAAGTAGATTATAGTTAAGTACAGCTGCGTGTAGTATCAGGTTGTCTGAATCAGCGAGCAGCTACATGGTTATTTATTTGATTTACTGGTTTTATCTCATGGTCTAGAGAAGTGATAGCGATGACCAGAGGTGATACCAAACATAGAAAGGACAGCGTATGCTAGAGATTATTAGTGCCATCGTTGGTATTGTGCTTGGCGTTGGCGGTCTCACCGTCTACAACCAACAAAAAGGACGAGCGGGAACGCAAAAAGCCGACAAGGCTATCGCCGATGCGAAGAATAAGGCGAGCGATATTGTTTTAAAGGCAAAAGACGAGGCCTTGAAACTAGCTGAAGAAGCAAAGAAAGAGGAAGACAAACGCCGCCAAGAGATTCAAAAGTCAGAAGATCGTGTTGCCCAGCGTGAATCGAATCTTGATCGTAAACTCGAGGAGCTTGATCAGCGAAGTGAGAAACTTCGCGCGCAGGAAACGGAAGTTGAAGGGCTTAAAGACGAAATCCGCGATATTCGCGGCAAGCAACAAGAGAAGCTTGAAAAAATCGCCAAGCTGACAAAGGCGGACGCCGCCGAGAAGCTAATGGCTATGACCGAAAAGGACATAAAAGAAGATCTCGTTGGCCTCGTGACGAAACTACAAAAAGAGGCTATGGATGACGCCGAGGAGCGTGCTCAGCTCGTGCTTGTGAGCGCCATGGAGCGCATGAGCAGCGATGTGACGACCGAGCGTACGGTGACTGCCGTCAAGCTTGAGGATGAGGAAATGAAAGGCCGTATCATTGGCAAGGAAGGCCGTAACATTCAGGCGTTGCAGCGTGCAACGGGCGTCGATATCTTGGTCGATGACACGCCTGGCATGATTATTCTTTCAAGCTTCGACCCAGTCCGCCGTCAGGTGGCGCGGCTTGCGCTTGAATTACTCATGAAAGATGGACGTATTCATCCGGCACGCATTGAAGAAGTTGTCGAGAAGGCTCAGAAACAGATTGATAAGGAAATTGACCGAGCAGGTGAAGACGCTGCACGTGAAGCAGGCGTTCTTGTCGGTGACATACCTAAGGAAATGCTCCGCCTCATGGGCGAGCTGAAGTTCCGCACGAGCTATGGCCAGAACGTTTTGAAGCACTGTACCGAAATGGCGCAAATGGCTGGGCTTATTGCCGAGGAAATTGGCGCGGATGTCCGCATTACAAAAGTTGCAACCTTCCTGCACGATATCGGCAAGGCCGTGACGCATCGTATAGAGGGCAAGCATCACCACATAGGCGCGGAGCTGGCTCGGAAGTACGGTATGGACGAACGGATTGTTCACGCCATAGAGGCTCACCACGATGATATTGAGGCAACGACACCCGAAGCGCTTATTGTGCGTGTTTGTGACGCCGCCAGTGCTGCTCGACCTGGTGCACGCAATATCTCAGCCGAAAACTTTGCAGAGCGCATGCGTGACCTTGAGAACATTGCAACGGGCTTTGAAGGTATCGACAAGGCGTATGCTATCTCTGCGGGTCGCGAGGTTCGCGTCATAGTACGTCCAGAAAGCATCGACGACCTTAGTGCTATCAAGCTCGCACGCGACATAGCGACGAAGATTGAAAGTACTATGCAGTACCCTGGAACTATCAAGGTGAATGTTATCCGCGAAACACGGGCTATCGAATTCGCCAAGTAGTCAGCTGTTACAAAAAAGAAAACCACTCGTGAAGAGTGGTTTTCTTTTTGGTCGGGGTGACTGGATTCGAACCAGCGACCTCACCGTCCCGAACGGTGCGCGCTACCGAGCTGCGCCACACCCCGTCGTCGAAGTCAGGGCTTGTAACTCGCAACAAAACACGTTTTGTTGCTTCGTCTTATGCCGCTGCCTTCTCCTCTCAATCCTCGCTATAGCCTGCGGCGTAGCTCGGATTGGGAAACGCATAAAGCAGGGTGTATTGTAGCAGAAATTCTCTGGTGATACCAGATACGTGCTGGGGTCTAGCGAATGGTTTTGTAGTCAACTTTTAGCAACTGGCTGAGTACGA
>CAXYYW010000012.1:0-11425 GCA_964293235.1 uncultured bacterium
ACCTGATCCTCAGTGAAGAGCATATTGGTATTGTTGAAGCTTCACTTGGTACGGAGATAGATGTTGAAACGGTCGATGGTACTGTCCGCATGAAAATTCCATCTGGTACGCAGAGTGGCACTGACTTCAAATTGTCAAATCACGGTGTCCCACACCTGAGAGGCAACGGCCGCGGCGCCCACATTGTTAGCGTCGTTGTTGATACCCCGACTAAGCTCAACAAAAAGCAAAAAGAATTACTCGAAGATTTCTGGAAAACAACCAAAAAGAGCTTTTTCTAAACAACCCCCTAACTATAACGGAGGATGCATGTCGCATATCAACAACATAATGTTTATAGAAAAGTACTTGTCCGAACATGGGTATGTTGTTGAACGTAGAGAGGTTGGCCCTCCGCCGCATAGCTTATTCTGTTTTGTCACAACTCCGGCTGGCAAGTCTTGGATCACACTCTGTGCGGTACCGACGCTTCCTTTTCAGACACGGTCGTCTGCTGATATTCGCGCGAACAAACTTCGTTCCTATGCATTCGCAGAAATGGCCGGTATGAGAGTTCCTGTCACCATTTCCGTGCACCCTGGGCGATACAAGGACGGTAAAGCTATGTCCATGCTACAACGGCATCGCAAACTAATTGTGAAGCCCTATGACTCATGCCAGTCGAGGGGTCTGACAACAGATATATACGACCTTGAAGCCGTAAAGAGCGCCATCGCGCGCGCTGGTGAGGTGAGCGAGACAGTACTTATACAAGAGCAAGTTGAAGGGGAAGAGCTGCGTATGATCTCGGTCGATGGGCGGATACGGGCTGTGCTGCTCCGACAAAAGCCCCAAGTTATCGGAGATGGTACTTCGACAATTGCACAGCTCATAGAACGCGAAAATATCGAGAGGGCGCAAATTCATGGCTCTATCGTCGCTTACCCGCAGCTTGACGAGAGCATACTTCCGACCGAGTTACTGATGAATGGGCGCGTGCCCGCGGCGGGTGAAGTGGTGAAGCTGAGCAATAAGACGATGATTCGAGGCGGGGCATCAGTATATAACGTCATCGCGACGGTCGACCAGAGCTATATTGCTATCGTTGAAAAGGCAACTATGCAGTTTGGCGAAGGCGTTACCTGCGTTGATCTCATAATAAAAGACTTCACTGCGCCCGCCAATGACAGCAACTACGCCTTCATTGAGTTCAATGGTAACCCGTCGATTGCCATGTGTTACAGCTGTCGTGACGGTAAGCACTTCGCAATCATGGAAGAGTATCTCGGACCGAAGTTACTGAGGGCATTACCGTAACCAAATTATTCGTTTACTAATTCGCTTGGCGCGACGAAACCATCTGTTGGAGTGAGCACGGAAGACTTTTTCTCCTCGCCGAGGTAACGAAGCGCATGTATTTTTTTTCGACCTTCAGATTCAGGGTCTTCGATAGCGGCCAGTTTGCCGTCAGCACATATAATGGCCGAGTAATTGTCGATACCAAGACCGAGCTGCCCAAGATGCCGTCGTTCAGCCAGGAAGGTGTTAAAATCATCCTCTCGCGACCGACCGTCTTTTAAAATGGTGTCATAGTGAGGTGAAACGATAGTACGATGGATATAGCCAAGGCCGTCCACGGAATGAAACGTCTTGTTATCTTCCTGGCCCGACTGCAGACTACTTCCATCTGTTTGGCCGCTTTCGAACCACGCTATTGTACCGGCGCTTGAACCGGACATAACGGCGCCACGTCGTATGGCTGTCGATAGCATTTTATCTATCTCCAAACTCCGCCATACTTGGTTGAGCATGCGATGCGTATCGCCGCCAAGGGTGAAGGTATAATCTGCCAAGCCAATTTTCGTAAGGAGTTCATCACGCGAGGGCAATCTAGTCGGGTCCATTTGTAGTTCGTCGAGGCTCGGCGACTCAAATGTGTGAGGGGCATATAAAAACGGATGCAGGATGGCGGTGGCAAGCCCTTTGCTCTCAAAGAAAGAAGCAAAGCGGCCTAAGATTCGTTCCACTGGTGCTTCAGACCGCCAGCGTGCCGACGGGATCAATAGAACATTCGGCTTGCTCTTGCCTGTCAAATCCAGGCCCCGTTCAAGCAAGCTGCCATGCGAATCGAGATTGCGTCCAGTTGCAAATGCATCCCCCCCGCCAATCAGTACCCCTTTGAATGAAGGGTCTATTGAAGCGATGTTGGGAGTGGTTGTTAGCATATATTTATTTCAACACAAAAAATAAAATAATGCAATAGAATGATTTCATGACACTTCTCTATAAGGGTATTGAATATATTGTGACAATATGCTATAATACATCGAGTATTAAAATAATCGTCATATTGGCCCAATGTGCTAATGTTAAAGGGTGTAACAAGCTAAAGTTTTTGACATCATGACACAGTACCATGAATCCCAACAAAGAGATGTAATTTTATTCGTCGGTGGTTCCCGTGACGATGCTGTTAGTGTTATCAAAGATTATAGCCAGCACTACGGCAAGACGGTGACTGGCTTGTACCTCGGCAATATAACGTCAAAAGACTACGCGAGAAAAATCTCACAAGCTGATAAAAAGCTACTCATAGAAGTGCCTGTGACATTTAAAAAGTTGACTGACGGGGAAATCTCTAAGATCTTGAGACCCTACAAAGATCGTCTACTGACGGCGACTTGTACAAAAGAATACAATATTGGCACCTACAGAAAGATTGTCCCGCACATCCCGTATCTGTTCGCGCCAACCCAAGAGTCACTACTGTGGTCAACCGATAAGGTTGAGATGCGCCAACGGATAAAGGAAAGTGCTCCTGATATATGTCCGCGCTTCATGCTGGTGAAAGATTCCTCAAGCGTGACGCTCGGGAAGATTGAAAAGCAGATTGGATTCCCTCTTGTGGTTAAACCTGCCGGCCTTGCGGCCAGCAAGCATGTGACGATTTGTTACTATCGAGAAGAGCTCGAAAAGTCTTTACGTCAGGTTATTATGAATCTCAAGCGACTCTATGCTGAACGTGGTCGCGAGGACGCGCCGAAGGTGCTTGTGGAGCAGTTCATGGAAGGGAGTATGTATTCGATAGACGCGTATGTTAATTCACGTGGCTTCGTTTACCACTGTCCACCTGTTTTTGTTAGGACAGGAATGACCATTGGGTTTGACGACTTCTTTGGTTATCAGCGAATACTGCCTGTGAAGATTAAACAGTACAAAATAGAACAAGCCGAACGCGCCGTTACCGAAGCTATCCATGCTCTTGGACTTCGTAACGTGACGTGTCACGTTGAGCTCATGCGTACCGAAGATGGCTGGAAAATCATTGAGGTCGGTCCGCGTGTCGGTGGTTATCGGCACGTCATGTACCAACTTTCCTATGGTATCAATCATCTCCTGAATGACACGCTGATCCGTGTCCCACAGAAGCCTGTTATCAAACGTCGTGTTAAAAAGACAGTGACCGTGCTGCAATTCTTTGCAAAAGAGGAGGGCATACTTGAGTCAATCAGTGGTCTTAAGCTGATACGCAACCTCGAGTCCTTCCATTCTATTGATATTCGGATGAAGAAGGGCAAGCTTTGTCGTTTTGCAAAGAACGGAGGCGCGAGCGTGTTCGACGTCGTGCTTGCGCACAAATCGCGATCGCAGGTCCTGGCCGATGTGCGACGGATGGAGAAGGCGGTTGTCATAAAAGTGAAGAAGGTGCCAAGAGGTGCGAAGCGCAAAGCGTAATGCTTGTCTCGTCGTAACAAACCCGCTTCACTACCTATACGTTCGGCGAGAATTCAACCTTCCTTTTATAGGGTCGGTTCGGAATACTCTATTGCGTGAATGGGGAGTCGAGCTGGGATTCGATGTTGCGAATAAACTGTATGATACCCCGAACTCTATTCATGACATCGTAGAAGCAGATGCTGCTGCGCATGAAGGATATATAACATGGAAAACAGCTAAAGGTGTACTATCTCTTGGGAATTCGTATGAGTTCGCAAATTCCCTTGAGCATAAGGCGCATATCCGTACGATTCTTCCATCTAAACTGTTTCCTGAATTCTTGATAATAAAGTCTGAGGATATAAGTGCGGCAACCTATGGCGATTGCAAGACCGCTCTTGGTAGTAATGCGCTCGTGATGCAGGTGAGCCTTTCAACAGGCGGCAAGGGGACGTATTTTATTACGGATGAGCAAGAGTTCACTTGGACGAGGCAACTTCTTGAACGGTGTGATGATGACATTGTTGTTAGTAGGCGGATTCAAGGTGTTTCATACGGGCTTCAGTGTTTTATCGGTACTCGCGGGGTGAGTTATCCTCGCTGGTGGCACAAGGATCTAGTGAATATACCAGAGGTCTGTAATCGTACAGTTGCAGAGGCGACCCGATACTGTGGTGCTGTGCTTGAAAATATCCCTGAAAAGTTTATTGAACAAGTAGATGGGTTGATCAAAAGGGTAGGTAACACTTTGGACATGCTGGGATATCGAGGAATTTTTGGTCTTGATATTGTGGTTGAAGAGGGTAGTGACAAAGTATTTCTTATAGAGTTAAATCCTCGCTTTACGGCCGTTAGCCATGTATACGCGACCGCCATGAGGGCCCATGGCTATCTGACAGATTTTATGACTGCGACAGTCAAGGAATTATTGGGGGATACGGCATATTCGTTTGGTGATTCTGAAAAATATGAGCAGCTTCGCTCCCCATATTACTATCTCAAGCTGCAGAATATGGACGATACTCCTATGCGATTGTCGGGTAGCTGTCGTCTTGGCGTATATCTTGGCGGTGAGTTTGTTCGATTTGGCTTTGGGATTGGTGATTTGAACTCTGTTGATGAGATAGTCGTGATTCCTGAAGGAGATATGAGATCGGAATACGCCCCCGGGGCAAGGATGGTAAGTATTATTGGTTCAGGCGATCCATTTATGAGTGGACGGTTGGAGGATACGTTTACCGAAAAATTACAGGTTCTACAAAAACAATTCAAACAATAGGTTTTGTACTATAATCAGGATATGACGGTTATCGTTAGTTTGATTATAGCGTTAGCCCTGTTCGGGATATCGTTTTTGTCGAGACGGCGTTTTGGCGTGTTGGGCCTTGCGCTAACAGCCGGGGCACTGCTTGCCGACTACATGACGAAAGATCTATCACGGCTGATTTCTGAAAACGCAATACCAGTCGAGCCTTTGAGTGCTATCTCTGCTGCGAGTATCTTTTTGACACTACTCCCGGCGTTCGTCTTGCTTCTCAGTGGGCCAGCATATAAAAAGCGCAAACAGGCTATAACAGGAGCTATGGCATTTACCGCTATGGCCATGCTCCTCATACTTGGACCGCTCACGAGCAGCCTGCCACCAGACAGGCTCATGGAACCGTTCCTGAACTGGGTTGCAACCTACAATAGCCTGCTTCTCGCTATTGCGATAGCTGTAGCGATAACCGATACCTGGATGATACATAACCTCGCATCGTCGGACGAATCAAAAGACAAAAAGAAATAGTATAAAAAAATCCCCACGTGAGGTGGGGCTTTTTCTATGGAGGGTCCAGTGGGGCTTGAACCCACGTCACCCTGCTTAAAAGGCAGGTGCTCTAACCAGCTGAGCTATGGACCCGTGTAAGGCATTGGAAATTTTACCAAAATACCTCTGTTTTGACAAGGCGGGGTATAATCGAAGCAAATGAATAGTTGGCGCTACAAGCGTTTTCATATTTCCTATTTGCTGTCGTGGCTTGGTGTTGGCATGCTGCTCGGACTGTTTGTTGGTCGCGCGGTGCCGCTCATAGCAGTCTGGATTATTTTGGCTTTGGCCCTGGTATTGACCGTAACGTCTCTAAAATCACGTCGCTGGTATGCATGCGTGCTTATTGTTGTTGCCGGGATGTTACTCGGGTATCTTCGAGGTGCCGTATTTGCATACAGTCTGCACTCGTTTGATGGCTATATTGGTACGAAAACAACGCTTGTCGGCACAGTTCAGCAAGATCCAGTTCTGAAGGACGGTTCAAATATATGGCAGGCTGAACTTGGTGATGTTTCTGTCGGAAGCGCCTCACTGAATGGCGGCGTGTTCGCGACGATTGTCAGCGATGAAACGCTCAAACGAGGCGACACCGTGACGATTTCTGGCAGAGTTCTTGAAGGTTTCGGAAGTTTTCAGGAGTCTATGTATAGGGCAGAGTTACGGCATGTTTCGCGTCCAAATGACCCATTTCTTGCGGCACGGGATAGCTTCGCTGAAGCGGTGCGGCGGGTTATGCCAGAGCCTGAAGCGAGTCTAGGCCTCGGGTTTGTGGTTGGGCAAAAGTCAGCGCTGCCTGATGATCTTGCCGAACAGCTCAAGACAGTGGGGTTGACGCATATTGTCGTTGCGAGCGGCTATAACCTGACGATTTTGGTACGATTTGCGAGGCGTCTGCTTGCCAGACGTTCACGGTATCTCGCACTCGTTGGGTCAGGGCTACTTGTTGTCGGTTTCGTGTTCGTTTCCGGCTTTAGTGCCAGCATGAACCGCGCGGCGGTCGTGACCGCGCTTAGTTTACTTGCTTGGTACTATGGACGGAAGTTTCACCCAATCCAGCTCATCTTGTACGTAGCGGCGGTGAGTGCGTTTCTAAACCCACTGTATGTATGGGGCGATCTCGGTTGGCTCCTGAGCTTCGCTGCGTTTACAGGAGTGCTTGTTGCCGCCCCGATTATTACTCGGCTGCTATATGGCAAAAAGCGTGAGCCAAGCGCAGTTGTTCAGCTTGTCGTTGAGACGCTTTCTGCTGAAGTTATGACGTTACCAATAATTATTATTTCATTTGGCTACGTACCGGTCTTTGCGTTAATAGCGAATATACTTGTTGCACCAGTTATACCATTTGCTATGCTGCTGACATTTATCGCCGGAGTAGTCGGGTGGCTAGCTCCCTGGTTCTCGACTCTTGCCGCTCCGGCAACAATCCTTATTGCATACGTTGTTGCAATAGTAAAGTGGCTTTCGCAAGCTGGTTGGGCAAGGCTGCCAGTTGATATTCCCGCTTGGGTTGCTCTGGTTTGGTACGGAGCATTGCTGTTCGTTGGATGGGTAGTCTGGCGCCGCCGTAAGGTCGACTTACTAGCATCAAATGTGGTAGAATAATGCCTAGCAAACAGAGATAACGTTAACTAGGAATTTTTTATGTCAGGACATAGCAAATGGTCGACTATCAAACGTGAAAAAGGTGCGAAAGAGGCGAAGCGCGGTGCCGTATTTACAAAGCTTGGAAACCAAATAGCTATTTCAGCGCGTAGTGGCACCGATCCAAATATGAACCCGGGGCTAGCGCTTGCTATCGACAAAGCAAAAGCAGCGAATATGCCTATGGCGAACATTCAACGAGCAATTGACCGTGTGGCTGACAAAAACGCCGCAGTGCTTGAAGAAGTCATGTACGAAGCCTATGGCCCAGGTGGTATAGCGGTACTTATAGAGGCTGCGACTGACAATAAAAACCGTACGCTTCCGGAGGTTCGAACGGCAGTTACAAAGCACGGCGGAACTATTGCAGATAGTGGTAGCGTGGCCTTTCAGTTTAGTCGCAAAGGCGAGATACTGGTCGCGGAGACAGGTGATGATGCACTGCTTGCTGCGCTTGATGCTGGTGCAGAAGACGCGCGTGAGGAAGACGGCGAGATGGTTATATATACTGATCCTAAAGAGTTACACAACGTTCTCTCGAATGTGAAGGCGGCAGGGCTGACGGTAAAATCCGCGGAGCTTACCTATGTTGCGGCGACTGACGTGCCCGTAACTGACAAAGAAACTGCCGAGAAAATTATCCGGCTCTTTGATGCTATAGACGACCAAGACGATGTCGTAAACGTCCATAGCTACGCCGATATCCAGGTCGAACTGTAAAAAGCTTGCATTCAGGCGCGTCTCAGCTTATCATAAGCGGAATGAGAAATGCCAAACTGCTTGTTGTGGCCGTGATTGTTAGTTCGTGCTTGATCTGGTTCTCTTCAAGTGCCCACGCTATTGATGCGATACAAACGCCGGACGAGTACTGGCCGGCTTCTGTGCCGCTGCAGCTCTCAGCCTACTCGTTTTCATCAAACGGGGATTTGTTGTACCTTGAGCTGTACAATGATAGCGATACAGTGCTCGACCCGCTATCATGGACGATCCGGGCTGATTTTACGGTCAAATCAACAGCTGCGCCAACCATTGCGGCCGACAACTACACAGTGACTCGTCCATTCACGCTCAAGCTTGCCGATAATCACACCGGTAAAATGCTTCCTGGCGGCCATGCTGTAGTTGCGGCAGCCGCGACAGTTGCTGGAGCATCATACTATGGGAGTGGGTGGGGTGAATTGCTGCAATCAGGAGCGGTCACTGTGAGCGCTGCGGTGATAATTACAAAAGACGGGTATAAAACTGATTCATATACGCTAAAAACCATTAACGATGGAGAATTATACCGTCGTACAAAGACAACAACCGGTTACTCAAGTGGTTCGACAGCTTTCTCAGTGACAGATCCTGCAGTAGTTTACGATGATGGTTTATACACTGCTCCAATGGATGGTCCACCGATTGAGCTGACCGAAATATATGCGTATAGCAGTGATTGTGCTCCAGAGGAGAAAGACGCCTCACCACTTTGCGGTGATTATCTGAAATTTCGGATCATGGGGGCATTTGATACTATCGAAGACTATGTTGTGAGGACGGACAATAGCTCCACGAGTCGTACATCATCCAATACATTTTCCCTTGAAAACGCCGAAGAGCATGGCGCGTTTTTGACGTTACGCGTCACTGATGTCGGCAGTTTACTGAGTCTTACGAACTCTGGTGGCTATATTTGGTTTGAAGACAAATACGAAGGTGCTCGCTATGGTACATCGGTGCCGTACCCGTCATTTGCCAGTACCCATCAGGGGTGGTCATATGCACAGGATGCAAACAGTAATTGGCAATGGACTTCCAACCCACAACCAGAGGCCGAAAACCGTATTGAAGTGCCTACTGCAGAAGTTACTGTGTGTCCGACTGGCAAATATCTCAACCCCGACACTAGTCGGTGTCGGACTATCGAGGAGGCGGTTAATGCCCTTTCGGCATGTCCGGAAGGACAATATAGAAATCCGTCGACAAACCGGTGTCGGCAAATAGTTTCAACTGCGTCGACGCTCGTGCCGTGCGGCGAAGGCCAGGAGCGAAATCCGTCGACAAATAGATGCCGGAGCATTGCGAGCGCCGTGGCCGAGCTGCTGCCCTGCGACGAGGGCTATGAACGAAACCCCGCAACAAATCGGTGCCGAAAGGTTGCAGGAGTCTCGACAACCGCTTCGGGCGTTGGCCAGCTTGTCGAACCAGAAAAAGAAAGTGGCGTGAACATTTGGACGTGGTCAATTATTGCAGTTGTAGCTGCTGGGGCTGTTGGCTATGGGGTGTATGAGTGGCGTCATGAGCTGCTCGGGGCCGGCCAAGCGATTGCCGCGAAGTTCAGCAAGAAGTAGACTGGTGTTATGAGAATTATTGGAATTGATCCAGGAACCGGCATATTGGGGTTCGGCGTTATTGATGTCAACGGGGCCAAGCTGACTATGGTCGATGCTGGCGTTATAACGACGCCGGCACATACGCCGCTCGACGAGCGCCTTGAGGAGATTTATGATGGTTTGACGGAAATCATCGCTGCGACGAAACCAGAAGTCATGTCCATAGAGAAACTGTTTTTTGCCCGAAACGTGACAACCGCTATGAGCGTGTCACACGCCCGCGGTGTCGCGATGCTTGCTGGGCGCAAAGCGAGACTGCCCATAGCTGAGTACACCCCGCTCCAGATAAAGCAGACATTGACTGGGTATGGCAAGGCAGACAAGAAGCAAATGCAGGAAATGGTTAAGTTGCAGCTGGGTCTCAAAGGTATTCCGAAACCCGATGATGCTGCCGATGCACTTGCCGCTGCGATAACTTATGTGCTCATGTCACGAGTTGACGCTCTCTCAGCATAAATAGGTAAATAGTTGTATAATAGATGGCCATGGTTCGCAAGGGACGCTATACAAAAAAACGATCTCTTATATTCCGTAGCAAAGCTGCGGTAAAACGTCGTTATAACTGGTTCATGAAACTATCCAAACCCCGTAAGGCGTTGGTAATACTGACACCTATACTTGCGTTTTTGATTATTACGCCTATTGTCACGTACGCGTATTACTACAACGACATTTCTGACAAAGACCGGCTAATGAATGCAAATAATACCGGGGTGGCATTACTTGATAAGAATGGTGAGGAGTTTTACAGTATAGGAACAGCGACCCACCGTGACTATGTGAAGCTTGCAGACATTTCAGACATCACAAAACAGGCACTTCTTTCTTCGGAAGATAAGGATTTCTATAATCACTCGGGATTCTCATTTCTTAGTATTATAAAGGCGCTCTACGCCAATATTGCCGCTGGTGATGCAACGGCTTACGGCGGGTCAACACTGACACAACAGCTTGCAAAGAACACGTTGCTTAGCAAAAATCAGACGATTTTCCGTAAGTATCAAGAGCTGACTATAGCCATGGCTATAGAACAGCGGTATTCAAAAGATGAAATACTCGAAATGTACCTAAACTCTGTCTATTTCGGTAATAACTCGTTTGGTATTGGTCAGGCGGCGGCAAACTATTTTGGCGAGACTCCGAGTCAGCTGACGCTTGCACAGGCGAGCATGCTTATAGGTGTCTTACCTGCGCCAAGTGCCTACTCTCCGGTTGGTGGCAACATGGAGTATGCGAAAGAGCGCCAAAGCACGGTACTGAGTCGCATGGTGAAGAACAATGTCATTACCGAGGATGAAAAGACAGCGGCATATAACGAAGCGCTAACCTATCAACCGGTGAAGGAGATTGATAATGTTGCTCCACATTTTACGGAAATGGTGCTGCAGGAGTTGTATGACAAGTACGGCGAAGAAACGGTGAAGCGTTCTGGGTATCAGGTGACAACGACACTGGATCTAAATTTACAAAAGGCGGCGAATGCAGCCGCGGCGGCCAACGCGGCAAGTATCAAGGCGAGAGGTGGTTCAAATACTGCCGTGGTTGCAGTCGACCCGTCCAATGGTCAAGTGCGAGCACTGGTTGGAAGTATCGATTACAATAACGCCGAATTTGGCAAGGTAAATATGGCGACAACTCCTCGCCAGCCAGGATCAAGCTTTAAACCTATCTTTTATGCCCGCGCCATGGCTGACGATATCATAGCTCCGGCTTCGGTAATTCGTGATGAGAAAACAACGTTCGGTGACTGGACGCCAAAAAATGCATCTGGGAAATTTTATGGTGACGTGTCTGTGCGGCATGCGCTTGGCTGGTCGCTCAACATACCTGCTGTTAAAGTGCTTGAACAGGTTGGTATCAATAAGGCTATAGACCAAGCAAAGTCTATGGGGATTACAACATT
>CAXYYW010000013.1:0-11116 GCA_964293235.1 uncultured bacterium
ATTCATATTTTCGCATTGTTGCTCTTTCTCGCCGCTTCACTCGGTCAAAGCACGGGGTATCTGTTCGGCAAACGTGTTGGGCGAAAGCTATTCGACCGTCCAAATACGAGAATATTCCGTAAAGAAAACCTCGTTCGCACTGAGGAATTCTATGATAAACATGGGCCAATTGCCATCATTCTGGCCTGCTTCATACCTATCATCCGTACCTTTGTTCCTATTGTTGCCGGTGTTAGCAAGATGAGTTACAAACAGTTTCTGCCGTTCAATATCATAGGCGCGTTTACGTGGACATACCTCTTTACCTACCTCGGCTATTTCGCCGGCGCCCAGCTTGAAGCGTGGGGAGTGAACGTCGAAGTCGCTGCTATTATAATCATCCTGCTCTCAATAAGCCCTATGCTCTACCACGGCTTAAAAGACAAAACTCGCCGTAAAGCCCTCTGGGAAGGTACGAAACGCGAAATCCGTATCTTGTTCAAAAAAGAAAAGCGCTAGAGCATATCTTTCAAATACTGCCCGGTGTAGCTCTTTGCGTTTTTCGCAATTTCTTCTGGTGTACCGGTTGCGACTATCTGACCGCCGGCATTGCCGCCCTCAGGACCCATGTCTATGACGTGGTCGGCTGACTTTATGACGTCGAGGTTGTGTTCAATAATAACCATGCTATTGCCCGCTGAGACAAGCGCCTGAAGCACGTGAAGTAGCTTCTTAACATCTGCTGCGTGCAGCCCAGTCGTCGGTTCATCGAGAATATACAGCGTTTTGCCAGTTGCACGACGCGAAAGTTCCGTCGCAAGTTTTATACGCTGCGCTTCACCGCCAGAAAACGTTGTGGCAGGCTGACCAAGTTTGATATAACCGAGCCCGACTTCGACAAGCGTATCCATTTTTTTCTTGATGCTAGGTTGATTTTCAAAGAACTCAGCCGCTTGCTCAACCGTCATTTCAAGCACATCGGAAATAGTTTTGTCTTTGAACTTAATTTCAAGTGCCTCGCGGTTGTAGCGCTTGCCATGACAGACTTCGCAGGTGACATAGACATCCGGCAGGAAATGCATCTCGATTTTTATGACACCGTCTCCCTGGCAATTTTCGCAGCGACCGCCCTTCACGTTAAAACTAAAGCGGCCCGCTTTGTAGCCACGTACTCCAGCCTCGGGCGTATTGGCGAAGAGCTCACGAATAGCAGTAAATACTCCCGTATATGTCGCCGGATTCGAACGAGGTGTCCGGCCTATAGGTGACTGATCTATAACGATGACTTTGTCGAGTTGCTTCACGCCCTCTATAGATTCATGTTTTCCCGCAACCTCATGTGCACGGTGCAGCTGTGCGGCCAATTCTTTCGCTAAAATGTCGTTGATGAGTGTTGACTTACCCGAGCCGCTCACGCCTGACACGACCGTCAAGAGCCCAAGTGGGAATTCAACCGTGATATCTTTTAAATTGTGTTCCGTTGCGCCAATAATTTTGAGCGTTTGGCCATTGCCGGCACGACGCTTTTTCGGGGCGTCTATAGTCAGCTTGCCACTTAGGAACTGCCCTGTTACACTCTTATCATTTTTTGCAACTTCGTCTGGTGAACCGGCCGCACACACCTCACCGCCATGCACACCAGCCCCTGGGCCAATGTCTATAAGATAATCCGCCGAGCGAATCGTATCTTCGTCGTGCTCCACAACAAGCACCGTGTTGCCAAGATCACGCAAGTGCTTGAGTGTTCCGATGAGTTTGTCGTTATCGCGTTGATGAAGGCCAATAGACGGCTCATCGAGCACGTAGAGTACTCCCTGCAAGCCGGAGCCTATTTGCGTCGCAAGCCGTATGCGCTGCGCCTCGCCGCCGGATAACGTGTTCGCTGCGCGCGACAGTGTTAGATATCCTAGCCCGACATTATTCATAAACCCAAGGCGTGCCATGATTTCCTTCAGTATTTGCCGAGCAATTTCCATATCTTTGTCACTCAGCTTTATGTCATGCTGCAACATATCAACAGCGTCGGACACGGCGAGATCACACATGTCCATGATACTCATGCCCTGTACCGTCACCGCCAAAACCTCAGGCTTCAGCCTTTTGCCTTGGCAGGTGTAGCATGGGCGCTCACGCATGAACCGTTCTATGTCGCGGCGCATAAAATCACTGTCGGTTTCTTTCCAACGTCGCTCAAGGTTTGGTATAACCCCTTCATATGTCGAATCATAGTACCGACCAGAACCTAGTGAAACGCGGTATTTCTCCGCGCCAGTGCCATAAAGAATCATCTGCTTTGCGCTTTCAGGTAGCTCCTTTACCGGAACATGCATTGAAAACTTGTGTGCTTCGCCGACTGCCGCAAGTTTTTTCATCCACCACGCATCACTATTGACGCGGTTATATGGACGAATCGCCCCTTCGGCTATAGTGAGATTCGGATTGAAAACGAGCTCAGGGTCAACTTCCAGCCGCGAGCCAAGACCCGTACACACTGGGCATGCTCCTTGCGGCGCGTTAAAGCTGAAAAGTCGTGGCTCAAGCTCTGGTATAACGATATCTGGGTGGTCAAGACAGGCATAGCGCTGCGAATACAGCTTCGTCTCGTTGCTGTCGGCGTCAAGTGTCATGAGCGTCCCGCCCGCAATCTCAAGCGCTTGTTCAACGGACTGACTCAGCCGCGTCAGTGTATCGGGTGTCGTCACGAGCCTATCAACTACTATTTCTATGCTGTGCTTGTAATTTTTATCAAGCGTCGGAAATTCATCGAGCGCGTACACGACATCATCAACCCGGGCACGGGCAAATCCTTGCCGCCCAAACTGCTCCGGAACATGTGCAAACTCTCCTTTTTTGGCTACCGCAATCGGTGCAAGTACCATGATGCGTTTTTCGCCAAGGCCCGCAATTTCATCGACTATAGCCTCGGCCGTTCGCCGCGTCACCTGTTTGCCATCTACCGGACAGTGTGGCACACCAATCCGTGCGAAGAGCAGGCGCATATAATCATAAATTTCCGTCACCGTCGCGACCGTCGAGCGCGGGTTACGGCTCGTTGATTTCTGGTCTATAGAAATAGCTGGGCTGAGACCATCAATCTGGTCAACATCCGGCTTATCCATTACGCCCAAGAACTGCCGGGCATAACTACTCAGCGACTCAACATAGCGGCGTTGGCCTTCGGCGTAGATAGTATCAAACGCAAGCGAGCTCTTGCCAGAACCAGAAAGCCCGGTAATAACGACAAGTTTGTCACGTGGAATATCAACACTAATATCCTTCAGATTGTGCTCTCGTGCACCTCGGACCGAAATAAACTCAGACATAACTTGCCCATTATACGCTGAATGACCCCACTCTGTTAAGCCCCTACGCTCACGCCACCCATAGACAAGCATTTGTGCAAACACGCTATATGTGGTATAATGAGTTCATGCATAAACACATTGGGCTGGTGATTGTTGCGGCTATCGTTGGAGCTCTGTTTTTCGTGCCCGGCGCTGCCGATAAACTCTTTGCCCTCGTGTTTATTGGGGTCGTGCCCTTTACCGACTACACTCTTTCAGTTACAGCCATGCTTAGTATCTACGCACTCCTGCTTGCGATAGGTTTTTATGCCATCATTTACCAACTGAGAACTGTCGCGAATCCTGTTAAGCGAGAAATGAAATCGCGCGAACGTGCTCGCAAGAAGATACTTCATAGCACCAAAACGTCACAGCATAACACAAAACAGTCCCGCACGAAAAAACATTTCCTCCCGGCAACTGAAAAAACAACCTAAGCTTCTTCTATGGGTGCTATGCTCTCAGCCCACAGTTGGAGCTCTTCAAGCACATACGTATCTTGCGCCGTTTCGGCAATTTTCGAAAGCGTTTCAAGGTACCCCGGCAAGGCTGCGGCAAGTTTCGTTGCCCTGTATAACTCCCAGGCTTTTCGCTCATCTTCTGCAAGACTATCTGCGAACCAACGTGCCTTGTAGCGTAGTAATAGTTCACTCAACCGTTCGTCGACAAAGTTCGGATGAAAATCAGCAAGGCTGTGACTGTCGGCAGAACGGACGGCGGCACATTTTGGCTTGTCGGCATCGGGCATAAATCCATCGTAGAGCTGACTCTCAACATCGGTGCTTGGCTCGTATGGCTCACGCATCTCGACCGCCGTACGTACCGCTTCACCAAATGCTGGATTGGTCGCTAGTAATTTTACATGCTTTTCTATGGTTTCGAGTGACAGGTCTAGTCGTTTCTGCGACGCGTCATCGAGCACGCCAAGCGGCGCGACAGCCGGGCATTTGTTATAGGTAAGCTCCTTGACAGCCAGCGGCACAAATCCTTCTTGCTTTCGGATTTCCCTGTCAGCGAAGAGAGTGCTTGCCAGCGCCTGTGGCGTTGCCTTTAGGAACTCCGTTGGATCAAACCGAAGATCATACACGAGCACAGAGTTCGGTTTCGGACCGGGTGCCAAAGGAAATGCAACAGTTGTAAAATCATGCTCTTTGCCGTATCTGCCAGACGCATAGACAAACGGTTTCGGGTCTTCAAGGTTTACAAGTTTCGCAACTTCGTTTTTGTTACGAAGGGTAAACAGGTAATCAAACAGTTGCGGCTGCTTTTCTTTCAAAAGCTGCGCAAGTGCTATAAGCGCCTCGACGTCACTAAGTGCATCATGGGCCTTTGTATGCAGTAACCCATTTGCGTTTGACAGTAGCTCCAAACGGTTCGTTGGCGCACCTGCGTCGTCGACTGGCCATTTTATGCCATCTGGCCTTAGCGCCCGCGTCATGCGTACAACGTCGAGCATATCCCAACGGCTTCGCCCGTCACTCCACGCCCACTCATACGGATCATAAAAATTACGCCACAAGGTGTGTCGTATAAATTCATCATCAAACCTTACATTGTTGTAGCCGACGGCAATTGTGTTCGGCGTAAATACCTCCTCGGAGATGTATTTTGTGAACTCCGGTTCAGTCATACCGTCAGATAGCGTCATCTGCGGTGTAATGTTCGTCACTGTTATAGCGTAGGGCTCGGGCAATATGTCATCGCTTAGGCGGACAAGGATGTTCACCGGCTCACCAACCGGCTTCAGCTTCTCATCTGTTCGCTGACCAGCAAACTGCATGATTCGCTGTGAGCGGGCGTTGAGACCGGAGGTTTCAAGGTCATAGAAGAAAAATGTATTCATGTGCTGTTCATTATGACAGCACGAAAAGTAAAATCAAACCACTCGCCTATTGTACATTTTTGTACACGTGTGCTATAATGAATATATTAAGAGGTAAACGCTATGACAACAAAGCAAGCAGTCAACCTAAGTCTCCAAATCATCGGACGGAACGGCATGGATGGAGTGGTGTGCGAGGCCACTTCTCTACCAAGCGCACTACAGGCCGCCGGACTCGATAAGCTTCGTCCCTCTACCCTCGCGCGCGTTGCCGCGGAACTTCGACGACAAAAGCTTGTTGAGGTCGCAAAACGTGGTAACCACATACATTTGCAGCTCGCGGTCAAAGGCATTCATCGCTTACAACGCTCTGAAATCACAAAAGTCGCCATAGAAGAACCCGCTACCTGGGATGGGCTATGGCGCATGGTAACCTATGACGTTCCACGCGCACAGAGCGCCCAGCGACGCCTGTTCGCCGGAGAGCTTCGACGACTTGGTTTTGTCATGATTCGTGAAAGCGTGTGGTTCCACAAATACCCCAGCTTTGACGCCGTTCTTGAACTCGCACGCTACTGCAATTTGCAGCGCTATATAACGCTCGCTGAAATCTCTCGGCTCGACCAAGTAACACTCGACAAGCTGCGCGCTGCCTTCTAACTATTGTTCAAGAAGCGTAAAGACAACTGACCCTATACGGATTTCACTGGTCGACTTTGCCCCTTGCCGAATAAGCTCGTGGGTAATACCGGTTTTTCGCATAATGTCCCGCAGACGATTAAGCGCATGGAAGTTCGTCGTGTCAGTTCGGCGCGCGAACTTTTCTATCTTTGCCCCGCCTACAACATAGGTGGTACCGTCTTTGTCTATAGACCATGCCGCCTCAACGTCATCACTGCTGAGCTGTATAACTGGTAGCAGGTCATCCTCTTCAGCCGCCTCTTGAGCAACTACCCGCGTCGCAGCAACAAGCTGAATAAGCTCGCGAAGCAACTCTGTGGTGCCAGTATGCGCCACGGAGGAAATCGCGTGTATGGATGTCTTCTTCGGGACAACTTTTCGCAGAGCATCCTTTTGCATAGCAACGACCTCATCATCAAGCCCTTCAATTTTCGTTAGAGCAACAACCTCAGGAAGTGCCGACACTGTTTTACTGTAGCGCTCAAGTTCAGCACGGATAGTCTTGTATGACTCGGCGGGATCATCCGTATAGGCGTCTATGAGATGCAAGACAACCGCTGTACGTTCAATATGACGAAGAAATGCGTCGCCAAGCCCCTTCCCCTCAGAAGCGCCTTCTATAAGCCCAGGAATATCAGCGATAAGCAGACTTGTGTTATCAATGTCGGCAACGCCGAGGTTCGGAGAGAGCGTCGTAAATTCGTAATCTGCTATTTCGGGGCGAGCTTTTGTGACAACGCTAAGAAAGGTCGATTTACCCGCGTTCGGGAAACCAACCAGGCCGACATCTGCAAGCAACTTCAACTCAAGTGCGGCCTCAAACTCGTCACCCGCTTCGCCGAGCTCAGCTATGCGCGGCGCCTGACGTGTCGAGCTTTTAAAGTGCGCGTTCCCAAACCCACCATCACCACCATGGGCAATGACCGCTTGCTGACCATCGGAAACAAGATCGGCGACCGCGACGCCATCACGAAGCACTAGCGTCCCAACAGGAACTTTCACGATAATGTCGCTGCCATCACGACCGTGCTTTTGCTGTTTGCCACCAGCGCCACCGTCGTCCGCCTTTAGCTCCTGGCGAACGCGAAAATTCGCAAGTGTGTTGACGTTATTGCTCGCTTCAAATACGACATTGCCACCTCTGCCACCATCACCGCCGTCAGGGCCGCCCTTGTCAACAAATTTTTCATGCCGAAAACTCAGCGCCCCGTTTCCGCCACGGCCCGCAATAACCCTAACAAGTGCTGTATCGACAAACATACTAGGGACTAGTATAGCAAACTCGCCTCTATAATAGAGGCGAGTTTGTGTTTATCATAAAATGTTTATTTTATGAAGTTATAGGATGATGCTGCCCCAGCATCAAGTGAACGGTAGCTAATTCTGTTCCAGCCACCACCATTGCCGTAATAATTCATTTCAGATACAACGATGCTGCCATCGGCGTGCAGCTCCTCAACGACAGCGACGTGACCATACCCGCCACCGTTTTGCATAATATCGCCAACCCCGGGGTTACCGCGAGTCACGCCATATCCGGCAGCCGCCGCGGCATATGCCCATGAAACAGCGTTGCCCCAGAAACTACCAATAGGTCGGCCTATTTGTGCACGACGATTATAGACGTACCATGTACAGGTACCATACGTGTAACGGTTCCCTGCCTGGATAGTGTACATAGGATTGCTTCTTGCAACCGCGACACCAGATGTTGTCACCGTTCGACGCGGGGCAACATAGCCCGGTCGTTCGTTCTCTGGCAAGATTCCTCCTGGAAGCACAATACGTTGACCAACCACGATACCTGTCAGCTCAAGGTTATTTTTACTGATGATGCGTGCCGCATCAGATTGATACTTCTGAGCAAGCGCTTCGACGGTGTCACCATCTTTGACAACATATACAACACCGTCGACGGTCGGAATAATCATATCCGCACCCGGCACGACAGCGTCAGAAGTCAAGTTATTTGCCCAACGAAGGGTTTGTGAGGTAATGCCGTATTTCGCGGCGAGTGCCGGCACTGTATCTCCAGCAACTGTCTTATAGATGATAATTGCGTCTGAACTCGTCGGCTCAAATGTTTGCGGCTTCGTGATAACAACCTCATCCTGCTGTGCTAATTCGCTCTTAATGGCCATTGTAATGGCCGCGTTTGACGCGTCGGCCGCGACGGCAAGGTCAGCAACACTGGCGGTTTGTGCCGCTAGGTCAGCAGCTGCAATCTGATCAACTGATGGCTTTGAGATATCTGCAGTTACTTCAGTAGACCCAACTGTCTCTGACGACGCCGTACTACTGGATGGTCTGTAGCCTATTGAAGCAATAAAAGCTAAGAATACTAAAACAGACGAATACACAAATGCACTCGTCAATTTTCTAGACCGCTTAGTTTTTGGTTTATGACGACGAACTTCCGAGGCTAGGCTCGTTGAAAGCTCTTTTGTTTCGGCCAAGGCCGAACGAAAACGTTTAATGACGATTCTCCGTGTGTGCCGTTACCAGCGCACATACTACCATTACTTATCTTGCTTCCGCTCTCAGGCGGAACGGGATGCTATCGACCATTCTTAGGTTAAATAATATTGACTATAAGAGTGCTTTTCGTGCATCCGTTGCGATGTTCAAGGTAGTCCTACTAAGACACCGGTTTCTCTTTACTGGTATCTCCCACACCAGTTATAGACACCGAGAAGCAAGTATCTCGCAGACATTCACTATTTTACCAATTATTGCTTTTAGTGTCAATATGTTTCGTAATACTACTATTTTACTGGATTGCGGCGCTACAAAGCTCTTTGCAATACTGTTGCACCTGTTGATCGTGCTCTTCGTTCGTGCGGCTAAAATACACCGTTCCGTCATCGCCAGCGACAAAGAATAAATAGTCTCCAGGCGTCGGGTCAGCCAGTGCTTGTAAGGCACTGTAGTTCATGGTTGCAATCGGACCTGGTGGCAACCCTGTGTGAATGCGTGTGTTATACGGCGAGTCCAGTGTCGAGGTTGGCTGAACGCCGAGCTGTCGCGCAGCATAAATAAATGTGACATCGGAGCCAAGCGTCATGCCTGCATCAAGTCGGTTCAGAAATACTTGAGCAACCTTTTTCTGAACTGCCGGGTCGCTTGTTTCTTCCTGAATAATAGAGCCGAGCGTGAGCGCCTGGTGAACGTTGAAGCCGCGGGCCGCAAATTTCTCTATATATCCGTCGGATTGCAAGCGTTCATACAGGGTATCAAATGAGCGTTCAAGCACGCTCCCGAGGCTATCACCGGCTTCAATTTGAAATGTTTCCGGGTAAATATAGCCCTCTAGGGAGGCGCCCGCTGGTTTGTCCTTTAAGAGTGGCGAGGGGTACGTTGCAGCGAATGCTTGCTGGATTTCCTCGTCGGAAAAACCCTGCGCGGCAAAGCTCCCTTTTACATTTGGATCAGCGAGCTGTTTAAGAGTGAGGCCGGGGGGGATAAAGACATTACGGGTCGTGTTTTTGCCCCCAACGAGATCATCCACTATTGATGCAACCGACTGGCTCGGCGAAAGTTCATAGGTTCCTGCCTGGAGGCTGCCTGAAGCTCCGTGCAACTTGACGTAAATCTCAAATGCGAATGAGTTTCGTATGAGTTTCGCGTTTTGGAGGTTCTTCGCGATTACAGAGGGTGAATCACCACTCACAACCGAAAATGCTTGCGCATCCCCACTACCAGCTGGCGCCGTCGCCCATATGTACCAGCCAACCGCCGCTCCAGCGAGAACAATCAAGCTAGCAACAACTATGAGCGTCACTCTCACTGCAAGCGGGAGCTTACGCCGTTTATTTGCGTTTTTTATAGCGAATTCGCCCGGATTATCCAATGACGCATCTTCATTAAATGACACATCCTGCTGTTCAAGTGGTGACGGCGCCTTCGGTGCCTCTATTGGTTCAGAGTAGCGTTTCGTTGGTGGTTTAATGTCCATAGTTCGCCTCCAGGTAATCTTCCAGTATAAGAGTTGCGGCCTCCGCGTCAATCATTTCCTTGCTGAAGGGCTTCTTTCGCTCATTCAATCGCTGCTCAGCTATAACGGAAGTTAATGATTCATCTTGAAAAACAATCGGCACGTTTAGCTCGTGTAAGCGTTCAGTAAAAGTCTCGACAGCGGCAGTTTGGCTCGTCGGCTCACCCGCTTGGTTGCGCGGGAACCCGACGACTATCGTCTCTGGTTGAGTGTCGCGCACAAGAAGCTTGAGTTTCTCAACTTCATGGCCATCTACAAGCACGGTTGTCACCGGATATGCGATACGAAGTAGTCCGTCAGCTTCTGCGACTCCAATTCTTCGCTCTCCGATATCGAGTGCTAGTAACTTCCCCATAATTAGTTGCTCTGTATAGTAAATGTGACGGTTATGCGACTGGTGTCATTCGGGACTTTCGTCACCCAGAACGGGGACAACGAAACATCAACATTCTCAACCCCTTGAATCCCGCCAACCGTCTGCTGGACTTCGCCTATCATCTTACCCTTCGATTCATTGGCAATATCCTCACTCTTAAGATTCGGCCCAACCTGCGCGGTTGCTATGGCACGGACGGTATACGTACCATCCGCTAGTTTTTGGAAGCTAGAGAACTGAGTTGATTCATCGCCTGACTTGTAGACCTTTTGTGATGTATCGCCTTTTAGCTGCGTCGTAAGATAGTTGTCATATATCGCTTTCAGATCGGCTCGTTGTATGCCGAGTAGTGTATAGGTTGTCTCTACTGTCAGCTTTGCCGCGGTAGCCTCTTGATCAACAGCTGGCGTCGAGGTTGGTGTACCAGCATCGACCGTAAAGGCTTCAGTTATAACAATGACGTCAGAATCGAATTGCTTTGCAAGCTCATCGCGTATAGTGTTAGAGTCCTGGGACTTCAGTTGCTCCGTTGCCTTCGATATGTCGTCGGCCGAAACTGTCGTGACAGTCTTATCGGTTCCCCCCGATGCCGACCCAGAACCAGTAACAGAAGTTCGACCGCTCACTGCAAAGGTGGCATTTGAAACATTCGAGCTTGTGCCGGGTTGAGCTGCGGTGATATTTGTGGCACTAGTGGCATAATTGATGCATCCATTGCCAATAGCCCCTGTTGAAAATGATGCGTCTTCGGTCGTGACGTAACTATTGCCCCCAGTTGTAACAGTAGTTCCAGACGGAACACTGGCTGGAGGTGTAAAGCTTGCTACGCAGGTCCGCATGGTTACTGTGCCAGTCGCTTTATCACCAACATTCTTCGTGCCTGTCGGTGTAACATCGACCGAAACCGTCTTCTTTTCCTG
>CAXYYW010000014.1:0-10943 GCA_964293235.1 uncultured bacterium
CCCCTCGAGGTGGCTATAGCGTAGGTAGCGGGTACAAGCGGGAAGCTTATGCTCGCAATCTACACTACAGCCTAAAACGACCAAGGTTTGCTGTGAACTGATGGGTGTTAAAGATCGTATTTGGGATGCGTCTCTAGAGACACCTCAACCAAATACTATGCGTATATTAGCATAATGTTTATGAAATGTCAATAAGGTTGTTGGGTATATTGACCGCAACAGGGGTTTCGTGATAGTCTTTGCGTAAGGATTATATAGTCATGACCAGCACAGAATCATCTCCCGGGAGCTTACCAAGCCCAGAAGTTACTGCCGTGCCTCCGCTCGAAAGCGCTCTTCGATTTGGGGCGGTAAACACGCTGTGGGAGCGAACGAGGGATGTGCATAAAGCTCATCGTGTTGACAATCCGGATACGGGGAGATGGGAGATTGATGATGCGAGTAGACTCAATGAAGATATTGAAGCTGCCATACGAGACTACTTGATTTCACATGGTCTTGATGAGTCGAGTAGTGAATTTATGAAACTTTCACAGAGTCTCAGAAGATTATCGTTCGATCGTATGTCAAACCGTCGCTGGAAGTATGGCGATTGGCAGAAAAATCCTGACGGTAGCTATGTTACGGATAGTGAGGGCAAGAACGTTTTGAAGCCTGGAACATCGGGCGAATCGCGTGTATATATGCTTCAAATGGCGTTTACCGGACGCGATCTTGAGGAAGAAGCGAGAGTCGCTGAGCATGATGCGAGTCTGGAGGCTGACGAAGAAGAAGCGACGCCAGAAAAGTTACTTAAAGACCTACGTACTGCAAAATATGATGCCTTCGTCAACCGTATGAAAGGGTCGGCCTTCGGGCGGAAGCGACGTGAGAATCAAGAGAAGTATGAGCAAGCAGAGCAAGCTTATATGGAGGCACTTGCAGCGTCAAACGAGCAAGCACTGGCTGAGGAGCGAGATAGGCTTATAGCCGAAGGTAAGACAGATGATGAGATTGCGGCTGGGCTAAAGGATTTTGCCAAAAAAGAAGCCGAAAAGATCAATAAAGAAGACCAAGAGGCGCAGCATACACTTCTTATAGAGCGCTCAGGCCCGATGGGCTGGCTTCTCAATTGGTACGGAGAACGTTCGACGGCCACGAAGGTTGCGCTTGGTTTGGGGCTCAGTGGTGTTGCCATAGCGAGTGGTGTTGGTTTGGGTCTTGCCGCAGGTTTCTTCGGTGGGGCGGTGGGCGCAGGGCTACTTTCTGGCGCCGGTTTTGGCATGACAAGGGCGTGGGGAGCGGCACGAACGTATCAGTTACGCCTCGCGGAGCTGTACCGGAATCCGACGCACAATGAACAATTCGAACTTGCCGACGGGGATAGCTCCGACGATTTACACCTCAGACAGCGTTCTTTCCTCGAGACGACTTCGCGTGATCAGTTGCTCCGCGGTGAGAAGATTAAGCGCCGTGCTGTGTACTGGGCGCTTGGAACGACGGCACTCGGTGGTGCTCTCGGTGTAGTGGGTCATGTAGCTGCTGATGGTTGGTCACCGTGGCACATACCAGGCGGCCAGGCGCAACATTGGCTAGAAGAGCAGATGCAAAATCACCCCAATACAGGGACCGGCTCGGGCAGCACGGGAGGTATATTGGCCGATAAACCCGAAATAGAGGGTGCGCATCAACCAGGAGCGACGGAGGCTGAAGCGGTGAAGGATTATATACGCGAGCACGCTGCAGCGCGGCATATAGATAAGGGTGAGGGGTGGTACCAGACCTTTAAAGAGCTTGGTGTTAAGCAGGAAGATTGGCATAATCTGCTACAGGAAGTTGGCCCGAAGCTGCACGATGTTGAATATGGTGGGGTTCGCGCATCGTACTGGGATACAAATGCTCACGAGTGGCGTATTAACATGACAGACAATAGCAAAATGTCACCTGACGCCCTGAAGATTATTGTGCAACAAGCAGAGCAAAAGGGATATTTGAAGAACCCGCTCGATTTCACAGGGAACCATGATGTTGTCGATACGGTCACTACTACGCCCACGCACAGCGTGAAATTGTGGCATGGGGCGGCGACCGAGCATGTACTACAGAAGACCTACCCGGGGTTAAGTAACAGAGAGGCTTTTAGCTCAGTCAATGATTTGTATGATAAGTTCGGTGGCAAGGGCGTGTTCGAAGTGAAGGGGACAAGTGGAAAGTGGGTTCCGCTAGAGCTCACGGAGCATGACAAGAATAATATCTGGATTATGCAAGACTCCGGTAGAGTGCGGCTGACAGATGCCGCGCATACATATCTGGATAATGCATATCATCCTAGTGCTGGTCAGAGTGGCGTGTCTGATGTGATTGCACACCCAAATGAAGGGACGCTGCCAAGTTCTGGTGGGAGGGGTGATTATATGGTAGCTCAAGGTGTTGAAGCAGGGCCAAACGAGGGCGTATTACCGAACGAACGCTATATAAACACTGCTATAGAGCGGATTATTAACGAAGGAGACTCTTCACCAGTTAATGTCGCCGTAGAACAGGGCAAGGGATGGGGCTCAGTATTTGATAGTCTTCGAGATGGAGGAGTTATAGACGTGCCAAAGGGCCAGTATGCACCGTTTATGCGTCAGGTATGGCCCGAACTGAAGAACCTTACCTATGATGACAGATACAATACGCCGGTCGCCTATCTTGATAGATTTAACAGGGTACGAATGAATACGCCACCGTTTGGGATAGTTCATCCAGACGCACTTCGTCTCATAGCGCAGTATGCGGAGAAAAATAATTATGATCTTGTCGCGTAGTATACTAGAAGGTAAGAAAGCATAAACGGAAGAAGGGGAGCACACATGTTTCAGCTAGATGACCAGTTTTTACAGGACGTAGGGCTTGGTGATTTGCCTGATGACCAAAAGCAGGCATTTCTGCAGCATATATATAGCGAGCTAGAGCTCCGAGTGGGCACGAAGCTGTCTGAAGGGCTCAGCGATGACCAGATGGCAGAATTTGAAGCGTTTATAGACCGTGATGCTGAAACTGTTGAACAATGGTTTAGTGCACACCTTCCGAACTACGAAGAACAGCAAGATTACCAACAGCTAAAAGTGGGTGCACCAGAGAGCGCGAGCGCACTTGATGTACTGTGTGAATACGGCTCACTGAAGTGGCTTGAACTCAATCGGCCGGACTATCGTCAGGTTGTTGCGAGCGAACTAGAGAAGTTGAAGCAGGAAATTGCACAGAACAAGGAAGCAATCCTAGGCGCATCGTAGAGGGCAAAGATCTGCATTCGTTACGAAAACCGTGGCCCGTACGCCGCGGTTTTTGCATAGTGGGACGTGTGAGAAGCTACTTTATGTATGGTGTGAATAGCCACGCATAAAATCTACTCCAGTCATGGTACGACCGCTCGGTCCCACAAGCGTAGTAACCTCAAGCCACGAACTTTTCGCGCAAGGGATGACAAGCGCTTGCTCGTTGGGAGTTGAGACAATTCTTGCCGATGTAACGATAACATCGTTACCCAAGACTTTTAGATGGGGCTTGGGGTAGCCCTGGTATGCACGGATTTTTCGTTCAAGAGATGATGCATCATCCGTTGTAGGGTTCAAAACACCATCCACTTTAGAAATAAGTGATGTAACAGAAACATCAAAATTTTGTTGTGGTTCTGGTTGCAACGCACCTGAGAGGATATCGGGTAATACCTTTAGAAGGGCAGCTGCTCCTACCCTTGAAAGCTTCTCAGACAGCTCAGGTTTTGTTTCGTCGCCAGTCAATGAAATAGCCTCCTGGAAGAACACAGGACCTGTATCCATGCCCTCGTCGAGCTTCATAATGGACACGGCAGTCTCTTTTTGCCCGGAAAGGATGGTTGCTTCTATGGGGCTTGGCCCGCGGAACTCTGGAAGGCGAGATGGGTGGATATTTATGATTCCGAGCGGTTCGAACACATTTAGTATTCGTTTTGGAACAAGTTTCCCATAAGAGACAAGGACGGCACACTGCGCGTTCAACGCGCGTAAGTCGTCCTCGATGTCCAGTAGTTTTTCTGGCTGAAGAATGGGTATATTATGAGCTATCCCAATCTGTTTAATAGGGTGAACAAATGCTTTTCTGCCACGACCACGCGTCGTGTCTGGCTTTGTGACTATGGCAACAACGTCATAGTCAGCAGCTATGAGTGCCTCAAGCGTTGGGACGCTAAAAAGCTCAGTCCCGAAAAATACCAGTCGAGACGGCGTAGTCATAGCTGACAGGCTCCAAGTCACCTTTACTGGTTAGTTGAAAGAAGGCATCGTGCTGACCTTTTATATGATCAACAAAGCAAATGCCTTTCGTGTGGTCAATCTCGTGCTGAAGAACGCGGGCAAGGAATCCTTCGACTTTCACGCGTATTTCCCGGCCTGATTCGTCAAGGGCTTTGACACGAGCCTTCTCATGGCGGGGTACAAGGCCATAGATTTGGTTACCAACACTGAGACAGCCTTCATGTTCCGTCACGATATTGCCCTCAAGCTTAACAATTTCCGGGTTGATAAGCGCGATAAATTCCTGATTTTCTTTATTATCGAAGTCGGCTCGGACTATGACGGCTCGCTCGAGGCGATTGACCTGAACGGCGGCGAGGGCAACTGCTATTTCGTGCGGGCGAGAGTTCTCCCAGTCAAGGGCTGCGGAGCGCATGTCATCGATAAGCTTCCTGGTTTCATCTGTAACAACGTGAATACGCTCCGATTTCTTGCGAAGCGAGGGGTGGGGCAACGTTATGATGTCGTCTCTTGTCATACTGAAAGTTATTATAACAAATACTGAGGCTATCTAATCACTCCGGCTATCTGTTCCTCGTCAGAGTACTCTCTACAGATGAAAATTTCGCAGGCGACAATCTCGTCTGGAAATTTTCTCTGTGGCGTTCGGCTGGCCCTTTGCGCCACAGCCTCTTCCGATAAACAGATAGCCGCAGTACTAGAGTAAGCTTACTGGATCGAGCTCGGCTTGCCACCCTTGGGATGGAAGGAACTGAAGGGCGTCGACAAGATCGGCTCGTTTTGCGCTCTTGAGGACAATCTGCCAGCGGTATGTTTCGCGGAGACGTTCATAAAACGCAGGAGCCGGGCCGAAAATTGTGACGGACGCCGGAAGTTTGGCGCGTAGATTCGCCATGAGTGAACGCGACGCACGGATGGCTCCCGCCTCTGTTTTATACACTGCTGTGAGACGCAGTAGATAACAAAACGGAGGGAAGGTCGCTCGGCGACGCTCGGCGATGCACCAGTCATAAAAGCTCGCGTAATCTTGCGCAATACCGAGGGCGATACTTGGGTGCTCGGGCTGGTAACTCTGGATGACAACTTTTGTCGCATGTTTGTTACGGCCAACGCGGCCCGTTACTTGAGCGACGAGCTGAAACACTCGCTCAGCTGACTGGTAATCAGGGAGGGCAAGCCCGCTATCGGCTTGCACAACGCCAACGAAACGGAGGTGTGGCAAATCAAGCCCTTTAGCGACGACCTGCGTGCCGATGATGATGTCAATCTTGCCGTCGTAGAGCGACTGGTACTCCTTTTCGACGCTTGATTCCGTGTCGCCATCGAATCGGGCAATACGTGCTTCTGGGAAGAGTCGGCGGAGCTCCTCTTCGACACGTTTTGTGCCGATACCCTTATGAATGATATTTGCATGGTGACACTCGGGGCAGCTGGTTGGAATGTGCTCCGTGTAGCTACATAGATGACACCGTAAGCGAAATTCGTCTGTGTGAAGTGTGAGCGGTGTGTAGCATCTTGGACAAGTAGCGTTCCAGCCGCACACTTCGCAGAACGTCATAGGTGCCGAGCCACGGCGATTGTGGAATAGGAGAGCCTGATGGCCGTTCTCCAGCGTCTCTGAGAGCGCAGCGATAAGCGTCGTCGAAAGGAAGGGTGAGCGCGTGAAGTTATTTTGCTTTGTCATATCTATGAGGCTAATTTCCGGCTGTTGCGCCTCTGTTTGTGCGGGCTCCGGTAATTCTATAATAGCGTTTGATTTATGAGCGATATAGTAGTCGGTTACGGACGGCGTTGCACTTCCGAGGATAAGTCGCGCCGATGCATACCGCGAGAGCATAGCTGCCGCGCGAATGGCGGAATAACGGGGGGATTGCTCTTGTTTGAAGGTTGGCTCATGACATTCATCAATAACGATAAGTCCGAGGTCGTGGACTGGCATGAAAAGAGCGCTGCGGGGCCCAATGATGACTTGTGGGGTTTTGCTGCGCAGGATAGCTTGCCAGAGCGTGTGGCGAGCGGCTTCTGACATGGTTGAGTGGGTAATATGTACGATGCCCGGAAAATGCGGCGTGAAGTCAGCAACAAGCTGTGAGGTGAGTGCGATTTCCGGAACAAGGATGATGACTGATTTGCCCGCTGCAATTGTTTGTTTGGCAGTCTCAATATATACAGCTGTTTTTCCTGAACCAGTTACGCCGTGCAATAAGTGCGTGCTAGGTGGTTGCGTCATAATTGCCGCGACGGCCGCCTCTTGAGCGGCGTTAAGTACGAAATCTGGTTTTGCTCTAGTCGGGAAGGTTTGGGTGGTTTTCGCTTGACGCCGTTTCTTCGTAAGCCCACTCGGAAGCATAGTCCGCCAGACATGGACGGGGTGAGTAGCATAGTATTCACTTATCCAGCGCTGAAGCTGCAGGAGTGATGTCGGCAGGGGCTGTTCTTCGATAACAGCAGTAATAGGCCTTGTTTCAAACCCTGGGCGCTGCACTTCACGGTCGGCAACCGCGACGACGCTTTGTTTACCAACAGGAACAGATAAGAGCTGCCCACGCTGAAGCTTATCTGTTGACGCATAGGTCAAAACAGACTTTGTGGCATGAGTCATCTTCAATGGCGACACCTCGTAATAGCGCATATCTCCAGTATACAACCGCGGTAGCTCGTCAGAAGAGAAGTAGCATGCCCTAAGGCGTTTGCCGTTGACTGTTTGCTACCTTATAATAAACATATGTATTTTGAATCGCGAGCAGAGGCGGGGGTGATGTTGGCGGATCAACTCTTGGCGTATCGTTATGAGAACACGGTTGTCGTTGCCTTGTCAGACGGCGCCGTCAGGGTGGCCATGCAGATAGCCTCCGAACTGCATGCGACACTGACACTCATGCTTATGGAGCCAATTGATGTGCCAGGAGAGGGAGAGACTTTTGGTAATCTCGACCAAGACGGTGTATTCGTATATAACGGCATGTTCTCCACTGGTCAGATAGAAGATTACTATATAGAATTTCACGGGTATCTTGAAGATAAAAAACGTGAAAAAATGAGCGTAATAAATAAATTACTTGGATCTGAAGGGATTGTTGATGAATCAATTTTGCGGGAGCACAATGTCATTCTTGTTGCCGATGGTTTGCCGAATGGCTCGAGTCTAGAGACAGCAGTCGAATATCTGAAGCCCCTTAATGTTTTGAAGGTTATACTAGCTACGCCTATTGCGTCAGTTACCGCCGTTGATCGTGCCCATCTTCTTGCCGACGAGCTGCACATACTCGGAGTAACAGATAACTACCTTGATACGAATCATTACTATGAAGTATACGACGTCCCCGACAGGGAAGAAACGCTTGGTTTGCTAAAAGATTTTGTGCTGAAATGGCGGTAAATCTTCCAAAATGTTCTTGCATTTCAAACCGGCGGAATGTAGAATAATTAGCAACAAGCGATACAAACGTAAGGGGTGTTTTAAGCGATATGTTAGATGTTTTCATCACGTCACGGGTCCGCAGAAAGATTATCGTTGTCTATGCGAAATATCCTGATTTCCGTACGCACGTGCGCGGCCTCGCAAAGCTTATTAAAGAAGACCCGGGTAACATCCAGCGTGAGCTGAAGCGTCTTGAAAAAGTCGGGTTCCTAACCAGCGAAAAGCAGGGAAACACGAAGATTTATTCGACTAACAAGCACTTCGTTATCTTTAAGGAACTGCAGAGTATCGTTATAAAGTCACAACAAGCTCAGGCTGGTCGCAAGCGAACCAATCCGAACGACGCATAGCCGTCCATGAATTTAGTAGATGAGATTTTAAAGTCTCGCGGGTACAGTACTAAAGCTGCTCGAGGGGCTTTTTTGTTACCGGACTATGAAGCGGAAAAACATGATCCCTTTTTGTTGCCCGATATGGACAGGGCGGTAAAACGGCTTATGAAGGCGCAGAAGCACAACGAGCGGGTTGTGATATATGGTGACTACGACATTGATGGTTTGACGGCATCGACCGTGCTTCTTGATAGTTTTACGAAGTTTGGGATAGATACAAGCGTCTTCATACCGAATCGTTTTGTCGAAGGGTACGGCCTTAGTAGTGCGGCACTCGAGAGAATTGCCGATGGTGGTGGCCAGCTTGTTGTGACGGTTGACTGTGGAAGCCTTAGCCATAAAGAGATAGAACACGCGAATGATCTAGGGCTCGATGTGATAGTAACTGATCACCACTCGGTTGCCGAAACCATGCCTGATGCAGTTGCCGTCATAAACCCAAAGCGTCCGGGGCATAGCTATCCATTTATAGATCTTGCAGGGGTTGGGGTCGCATTTAAGCTAGTACAAGCACTACAAACAAAACTGGAGGGCCTCCCGAAGGGCCAGGAGAAGTGGCTGCTTGACCTTGTCGCGTTTGGTACGGTGTGTGACGTGGTTGAACTAAGAGGCGAGAATAGAGCCAACGTGTTTTGGGGGCTGAAGGTTATGCAAAGAACGAGGCGAATAGGGCTAAAAATGTTGCTTGCAGTTGCAGGCATAACGCCAGAGAAGCTGGATGCCCGAGCGCTTGGGTTCGGGTTAGGGCCCCGGCTCAATGCCTCAGGTCGCTTAAAAACAGCGCAGTACGCACTTGATCTTTTAACGACGACCGATGCAAAAACAGCACTTGCGCTTGCCGAGGAACTTGACGCATTAAATCGAGAACGCCGTGCCGAACAAGATAGAATCTTTGCTGCGGCATCAGAACAAGCGCTCGCGTATGAAACTGACTCAGTGTTGGTGGTAAGCGATCATAGCTGGAGTCACGGAATCATAGGTATCGTTGCGGCAAAATTGCTTGAGGCCTATCACAAACCAGCATTTGTTTTACAAGAACTTGAAGACGGTACTGCCAAAGGTTCTGCTCGCAGCTTTGGCGATTTCTCGGCCGTTGAAGGAATACGGGCGACCGAACGGCTGCTTATAAAAGGAGGTGGCCATAAGCTTGCGGCGGGAGTGACACTTAAAACTGCGAAGATTGATTCGTGGCGACAAGCGATAAATACGTATTACAAATCCTTGAAGCTTGAGGACCAAGAGAGGCATTTACTTGCTAAAGCTGACGTGATGCTTAAGGGCTTTGATGAATTTAGTGAAGAGTTGCTTACAGAACTTTCACGACTGGAGCCATATGGCAACGGCAACCCCGAACCGGTATTTCAGGTGCAACGCGCTATAGTGACAGGACGACGCACTATGGGCTCCGACGGCCAGCATGTTCGGTATACATTTGAAGACAGCAGCGGCAGGTATTTCAGTGCGGTCGCTTGGCGCATGGCCGATAAATACACATATGATATTGGAGAAACGGTAGACGTATGGCTTGAGTTAACGTTGAATGAATGGCAGGGGAGGCAAAGTGTTGAGGGCCGTCTGCTGCGTCTCGAGCCCTCTTAAGGAGGAACACCTCTTGTCTATCTGTTAGTAGTCTGGTAGAATGTTCCGAGTATGATTCAAGTTACCCGTAAAGATGACAGAGAGGCGAATGAAAACCTTATTCGCCGTTTTAACCGCAAGGTGATGCAGTCCGGCGTGCTCGCGACAGCAAAGATCAACCAACGGTTTACAAAGAGCATTAGCAAGACAGAGCGCCGCAAAAAAGCGATTATTCGCAAAGAGCGCAAAGCTGACAAGATGCAGAAGATTCGCCTCGGAGTTCGCTAATGAGCGTGCTTAAGGACCGCATAGCCGCCGATTTGAAATCGGCGATGCTTGCTCGTGATGAAGTGAAAGTTCAGACACTTCAAGGGCTGAAGTCCGCTATTTTGTACGAAGAGGTTGCAAAGAAGCTGCGTGATACGGGGCTTGATGAGGCGCAAATTGAGCAAGTAGTTGCACGTGAGGCAAAGAAGCGCGACGAAGCGGCTGAGTTGTTTGAAAAAGGCGGAAACGCGACAAGTGCGGCAAAAGAACGTTCTGAAAAAGAGATTTTGAGCGTTTACCTCCCAGAACAAATGAGCGAAACGGAAATTCTAGCTGTTGTTCAAGAAATTGTTGCCGAGCTAAAGCCAGAGGGTCCAAAAGATATGGGCCGGGTCATAGGGGCGGTGAAGGCAAAGCTTGGTAATGTTGCCGATGGGGCCGTTATTGCCAAACTCGTTAAAGAATCGCTACAATAGAACTAATTAAATAACATTAAGCAAGGTATAAAAATGGTTTTACTGTTTGGCCCAACTGGTGCCGGTAAAAGTATGCAGGGTCAGATGCTGGCTGTCCGTCTTGGGTGGAAGTGGCTTAGCACGGGGGAAATGTTCCGTCAGAGCAAGGACCCGGAAATTATTAAACTCCTGGAATCGGGAGAGCTTATAAATGACGAACAAACCTATGGGGTGTTTGACTCTGCAGTTCAAGAAACGCTTGAGAAGAAATACCCGAACATTATTGTTGACGGGTTTCCCAGGACGAAAGCGCAGGCGGAGTGGTTGGGTGAATATCTGAAGAAAATTAACCAGAAGATTGATATCGTGATAGCGCTTGAGGTTCCGGATAGTGAAATTGCAAAGCGTCTTGCAAAGCGTGCGCGCATGGAAGACACTCCGGAGACGATTGCAAAGCGCATGGCGAACTACCGACAAAAAATGTATCCAATACTTGGAAATTTTGCTGAACAAGGTTTACGTATAGTACATCTTGACGGCACAGGAACTGCCGGAGAAGTGCACGATCGTATAT
>CAXYYW010000015.1:0-10502 GCA_964293235.1 uncultured bacterium
CGCTTTAACGGTTCGTTTATAAACGCACCTAAAGTTGCGTCTGCGTTATAAATATCATAGTTTTTCATATAACTCTCCTTTTTAAGCCAACATCGCTTTGATGTCTGTTAGTTCTTGTTTCAAGTTTTTTATTTCTGTTTCTTGTTCTCTGACAACAGGTAAAAGTAGCGTCCAAAGTCTATCATATTGGACACTTTCCAATCCTCCGTCATCGTTCTTAGTAGTGTAATCCGACAAACCGAGTGCTTCGACATCTTCAGCAATAACGCCATAATAGCGTCCACGAACATCCCCTCGTTCTTGATCCCCTTTGTCTATCCAACTTTTAGGGCGGAGATCTAAGATTCGTTTAGCATATCCCACTTCGTCTTTAAGTAGTTGGATATCGCTCTTGTATTTACTCGCTGACCCGATCATAAACATGATTCCATCGCTACGAATGTGTACGTTGGCTGTTGCGGAAGTGGTTCTCTGTGCGATATGCCCACACCTTAAATATCCATCCGATTGAAAAACGGTGTTATTGTTACCTGTGGAAAAAGCTACATAATTGTCTTGTATGACGACAGGGATACTACTAGACGTTCGGATGTATATACCGCCGAGCGTATTTCTGATTTGCAAGGCATTTGGTAAATCGTCCTCATTGAATATGATACGCGCGTCATAGTCCTTTATACTTCCAGTTTTAAGGAAGTCAAAGTAACCTTTTCTACCAATCAGCGTTATACCTGTATTACGTCCGTCACCCGTGTTACTAGCATTTGGGGTAACTGTCAGGCCTTGTCCGTCATAATACTGGTAATAGATGCTGGTGCCGGTCTGGTATTGCAGCCTACCTTGCGTCATCGTCATCGTAGCACCAGTAGTAGGGTTTGTATATTGCATTGCACCTGTTACCAGATTCAACCACATGTTCGAACCAGTTAGCGTACCTGTTGTAATCGAGTTCGCATTTAGGTTGATTAAACTCACATTCGCTGCATTCAATGTACCTGCTGTTATTTTATCAGCTGAGATAGTAATCGCTTTAATACTGTTTATAAATGCTGTCTTACCAGTTAGGGTAGTCACCGTAACATCCGTCGCAAATAGCTTAGTGATTAGAGCGGTTGACGTGGCGACCATCCCAGAGGTTATCACGTTAGCAGCGAGAATAGATGTCCGGATACTTGCAATATTTGCATTAACTGCTTCTATAGACTTAGCTTTCACATCAGTTACAAACGCTGTACCCATAATATATGTATCAGCGTCTAGTAAGAGTTTGTCGGTCTGGATAAGAACTCGTCCAGCATCAATGTTTAACTGACTTACAACCGCACCTTTAGTTACTCGTAAGTTTATATCGTTCTGCATAGCGGTAATCTCGCCTTTACGAAGCGTCATCTCAGCATCAAAGGCTGCCGTCTGAACGGTGACAAGTCTATCTGCTTCGGCTACAGAGTCTAAATATGCTTGCGCGGCATCTGTTGTGGCTTGCTCAGCTTCTGTTAAGGCGCTCTGAACCGCCAATCGAGTCGCTTCATTCATCCCCGCAGTAATAAGCGGTTGCCAGTAAGCACCGTCAAATATCCTAATCTCAACCTCACCGCTACCTAGTTCTTTGTACCATAAGTCGTTTACTTTGGCGATATCACCGCTTGGCTCGGTGTACCCTCTAAATATAGTATTCTTGCTATCCGCAGTAAGTTGAATTTGGTTGCGTACCCCATTTACGATTGTATCCGCATAGTCTTTAAGATAGTTAATGTCATCTTGATATGTGTTACGTACTGAGTCGTAGAATGTCACGGACGGAGTACCAGCTGTTAATTTCTTAACCATCTTACGCATACCGTCATACACAACCTCAGTCACCTTAACAACCACGTCAATGTCAAACGCCTCAACCCACACAGTTACGGTATCCGTCAGTTGAATCTTCTCAAGGTCTTTGAACCTCTCGTACTCGCTACTATCTGATAACTGCATCATGTCAATATTTAGTTTGACTTTAGGTTCATCGCATCCGGGATTGGTATCTGAGAAATATACTAAAGCCTTAGCGTTTAACTCTTCAAGGGTCGTAACCGATTCGTTGCCAGAATAGTCCACCGGGGTAATTTTGGAAACTGGATAATTACCTGCTAGAGGGCTATAGACAACATCACCAGTTATTGTAACCTGCTCAGTACCGTCTTCTGGAACCATTTTGAATGTTGGCAAGATTGCCGTAATGAGCCCTTTAGTTGATACTGTCATGTCAAACCCTTTTAAGTTCTTTCCAGGTTTTATGACCGCAACATTGTCTTTACCACGTCTAGAATATAAATAGATCGTGTCATTCGTGCGTTTAATCTCACCACCCCAATACTGAATAAGCGAGCCCTGTTCTCCAGCAATACAGTTCAACGCATTACGGTTTTCCCACTTAGTCGAGGTTTCGGTCTGAATATCAGAGACAAAGTTCATGTTAGTAGGTTCAATTAGACCTGCTTTAAGCTTGTCCATGGCTTGCTGACCAGTCTCATTTGAGATCGTGACTGAGCGTACCATGTTACCACCTACATCATTAGTCTTTGAAGAGGCATAGACTATCACTGATTGGGTTGCTAGTGATTTTACGATATCATAGATTCGAAAGTTGTGAGCCTCTTCTCCATTGTTTGGTTCGGCAGATATGATTCTAAGGTCTGTCAACTCTGAAAACCACAATCCACTAACAGGGTACTCAAGCATAAGCTCAAATTCCCCATTACGGACTTCTGTGACTTCGTAGTCTATTACCTCATGTAACTGTCCGATACCGTTGTGATTGAAATTGGTTTCGTTCTCTAAATATAGAATAGGTATCATATCAGAGTCCTCCATCTAGGTTCAATCTCAACCTTGGTAACAGTACCCGTCCAGGATATAGCATTTGTTCCTGGAACTAGCTCTGGGTATTTGCGTGTGAAGACCTTACTGTTCTCATTCAACAAGATAGCCGAAGATTCATTGTAAGCAATCCCCAGCTCGCTATCTAACACAATATGGTCTACAACGCCCTTCATAACAAACAGTACGCCATTGAAGTTCAGTGTAATGTTGCCAGTACCGTAGACTTTCAATCTAGGTAGGGATGGGGTTACGGTATGGTTAAATATAGATCCTGCTGCTGTCAGAACTAAGTCATTGTCTGGAATATAGTATTTGTAAGGTTTGACAGTGAGTGTCACATCAACCGCAAGCCCCTCGCCCATATAATACATAGACGTGAACTTAGGCGGCGAAATTGGCATTACTTTATAGATTTTATCCTGGTCGAAATATGGAATAAAGTCTATATACTTGCCAGTATTAAACCAGCTAAATATAAGTTCTCTACTGTCTGTCGCGGTTCTATTCTTACCCTCAACATAGAGGCTAAGCGGGATAATCGTATTGTTGTACGCTTCTTCATCAAAAGGCATATCCCCATCTCCACTATATGCTGACATAAATGTGACTTTGCGTCCTGGAGACTCTAGAATCGGTCTGTCTTGAATCACACAATCGTAATATTCGCTTGAGATTCCACGTAATATAAAACTTCCTGGCTTTAGAATAATACCGCCTCCCCTCTACTGATTCTGAATCGGTCATTTTGCTTCTCGATCTCAGTCTGAATTTGTTGCGCCATGCGTTTGATTGTAGGCGCAGGTAATTCGCCTTGCGCTGTAATGTTGATCTCATAAGTTGTTGTGTTGTTGCTGACTTTCGAGTTGTTAGTCGTGTTAATACCAGCGGTCGGCATGTTTGCATTGATACTACCAAGATTCATTCTACCTGCCAAGTCCATACCCTTCATGTTCGATAAGTCCATAACCGGTGTGATTACAGGAGCTAATTCCATAGCGCCCAGCAACTTTTCAGAGAATGATGTAGCATATGATTGTACTGCATCGCGTGCTCCTAGAGCCAAGTCTGCAGCCTTCTTCATTACGTTATCCTTCTGTCCAGTAATACCGATAGCAAAGCCCATACCAAAGAACTTACCATCCTCTGTCAATGCTTTAGAAGGTGAGGCGATGAGAATAGACTTCTGCAATGTCGCACGAGCCAGTAGACCTAAGTTTGAACCCGCAACTGCTACAATGTTTGAGCTACTTGTGATACCATTAGCAAATCCAACACCTGCGTAGTAACCAGACCCTGAGAAGCTCACACTTGCCGCACCTGCATTACCCTTGTTACCAATGGTTGTACCTGACGATTGTACGTTGTCATTTTGACTTGCAATACCACCAGAATATTCGGCACCAGCCTCTTTACCAGGATCAGTGTAGTTGACATCGCTCATTGAGGTTTTACCAGCTTCAGCAGCCTCTGCGGACCTATCTTTAATCTCTTCCATCTTGCTACTAATACCTCGTAATACTTCATCCATGTTTCCACTACTGGCTTCAGTAAAGTCCGGAGCAGTCATCGACTCTTCCATCGTTGTGCTTACACCTTCAGCAGCAGCTCCAGCTTCTCCAGCCCCATCAATAAATGGCTGAATATACCCGTTTAACGCATCACTAGATATAGCTCCAGTATCTGGAAGTGCTAAACCAGTATCCACCTCTCCCGAAACAGCACTAGCAGCTGCAGCAGCAGGATCTGTACCTGCCATGATTTGAGCAGCATAGTCTTGGATTGCAGTTGCACCAGGAGTTTCACCCTCACCAGGAGTTAATGCAGTTAAGGCAGAATCCTTCAAAGCTCCAGCATTCATAGTTGTTAAGTCGATTCCAGATAAGAACCCACCACCATACTCTGCAGCCTGAGTCGTAGCAACAGCTCCAAGGTCTTTGGATTCGGCACCAGAGATAGCTGAGTCTATTAATACTCCACCACCACTATTTGCCCCACTACCACCGGCCTCTAAATTACGTTTGAATCCAGCAGCGCCCTCTTCGGCAACTTTCTCAATACCAAAGGCGGCTCGTAATTTCTCAGTAACCCAACTACCCATCGTTTCAGCAGCAGAACCGACACCTGGAATCCAAGCTAGCAATATAGCTACAATATCGATAAGCGCGAGTACGACAATCTCAATTATAGATTCTAACAGTCCTTTTACGGCATTACCAAGCATCGGCCCATAGGTACGGATTGTGTTAGCTAGGCCATCAATGAATTGTATAATCAGAAGTGTACCTGCGAATAGTAGAATATCCATGTTCTCACCTAAAGCAAGCGCGAATAATACTAGAATCTCAATTACGAGAGTGGTGATTTCGTAAATATGATTTCGGATACCAGTCAAGATTGCGGTAATTACACGGAAGCCAAGCTCTAATAATCCCGGTAAAGCTTCTTCAAACTGTTTAGCAAGTGCCGCAAAGAACGTTCCAATAACTTCCATTGCCAGTGGGATAAGAGTCAGTAGACCATACAGGAAGGCTCCTATAGAGGCAAGTATACCAGCTATAGCTCCGACCGCTATCGTTCCTAGTACAGACAGTCCGATAGCAAATGCAAGAAGTGATACACCGACTAATCCGAGTCCAAGCCCTACTAAGAACACACCAGCTCCAAATGCTAAGACGGATACTGTGGCGGCTGTTAATCCCCAGGCAATCAGAGCAATAACCCCTAATGCCGCAGCCAGGCCTAATATACCGATTGCTAATGTTTTAAGATCCATACTTCCTAGAATTGCGATAGGTGCGATCAACAGGTTCAGGGCGATAGCAGTTAGAAGTATGCCAGCTCCTCCCATCCCGCCTGCCATCCAAGCAGCTTGTCCTAATACCATAACGCCTATTGCCACAGCTAACAGACCGACACTGAGAGTTTTCCAGTCCATTTCACCCAATGCTTTGATTGGAGCGACTAGTAGATTCACAGCAAGAGCGACCATAGCTATACCAATACCAGATCGAAGTAGATCCCCGCCTTTCATAACCCGTGCCAAACCAGCAAAGCCAGCAAGCACCGCGCCAACAACGACAAGTCCTTTGAATAAAATACCAGGGTCAATATCGGACATACTTTCAATAGCTTTAACAATTACCATTACAGCGACAGCAGTTATAACTAAAGCAGTTGCAGTGCCCATACCAAGAGCCGCAGATTTAGTGTTTTCTAAGAATGCAGCTAGTGCAAATATGATTGCGCCCATTGCAGCTACGGCTGTCAACAACTTAACAGAATCAATCTCTGCTAGGTTGTCAAGGGCTCCTGCTATAATCCTAACCGCGATTGCAAGGCCGATTATAAAGGCAGTACTTGTAGCAACACCAGTACCATCCGACGACATTGTTTTAATAGCGCCGGTAAGAGCTATTACGATTGTGACTAGGGCGGCAGAAGCACTCATTAACTGTCCTGAGTCAATACCCGACATCATCTTAAGAGCTCCGGCTAATATGATTGTGGCTACAGCTAAACCGCCCATTATAAGCGCCAGATTTAGAGCATCCCCAAGATTGAAATCCATGGCAGATAACCCTTTCATCATCCCATACATACCCCCCATACCCAGTGTTAATGCTCCTAAGGCTTTAGATATGTTCTCTGGATCGATGTCTTCAAGTAATTTAATAGACAGAGCAAATATGCCGATTGCAATAGCGATTGAGATTACAGTGGCTGGTTTAATAGCGTCTACAATCCCTTTAAAGCTGCTAGCAATAGATTTAAGAGCATCTGTCTGGTCATTACCTTTACCAGCAACACCTAGGATTTTATCTCGGATGGCGTCGAATATCTTAGCGATCTTCTTACCAAATAGGATAAACCCTGCGATTGCTCCACCCTTAAGAATATCCTCAAATGTCAACTCTCGGAACATATCCCAAACCGCTCCTACAATTTCTTTGACTAATAAGAATACACCCCCGAAGTGTTCCCATAACCAGTTACCGGCTTTCTTAGCCCCCGCACCGATTGTCGAGAAGAACGTTGTTATTAGATCTGTGGTTGTCTTAACAGTATCCTTCAAATCCGTCATCTTAGCATTTGATTTCTCAGAGAACTCTTTCATAGCTTCTGCTGCTTTTCCAGCAATGTCAGTAATAATCTCAAGAGGGACTTGTAACCACTCTACAATTATCTCACCAGCTTTGACGAAGTATTTCTTGGAATCATCGTACAGGTTTTTAAACCATTTTGAAGCAATCCCAAGCGCCTCTACAATCAGCGGCCACCAAGCTGTAACCAACTCAGAGGTTGCCCCGAAGAACTCGCTTAGAGCATCTTTAGCCTTTCCGAATGCATCGCTTAGAACATCCATAGCTGGTTGGCATTTCTCTACCACTTGGGCTACAAACTCCTTTAATGCGATAATCATGTTCACAACATACTCGGTCCATATAGGGGCCATCTTCTTCAGCCAGTCGGTACCAGTCCTCATAAAATTAGATAGACCTGTGAGTATAGATTCAAGCCAACCTCTAATTACCTCTGCCCAGCTTAGTATTTTTCCACTAGCCTCATCTATCTCTTTACCCAATCCTAATGCGTCTCCGATCCCTTTAAAAAAGTCATGGACAACCCCAATAAGATCGGACAGTGCTACGGATACGTTGACTAGGAATGCTATAAAGTTTCGTGGAAACATTCGTAACAGAACTTCCGCTACACCACCTACTATTTTAAGGCCCGCTTTTAGAATGTTAAAGAATAAGATCATTATAGGTGCTAGCATCTCGCCGATATTGTCCATTAAATGTGCTACCTCTGCAGAGAGCAGGTACAATCCTTCTGCTAGTTTAGCAACCGTTTCAACAGTAGAGCCATTAAACACTTTTCTAAACGACCGCCATAGGTGATCAAGTACTACTACCACCCCGTCAAATAACAACTTAAGTGTTCCAAATATGTTTTTTATACCATCAGCAGCTTTAAAAACCTTAAGCCACTCTAAACGTGCGTCCGTTAGTCGTTTAACAAAGGCTCCAATACTCTCGGACATATTGCTCCATAGATTTGTAGCGTCTTCGAAACCACCGAATATAAGTTCCCACGTTTGTGTCCATCCTGAAGCTAATGATTCCTTTACAGTACCGATCATTTGCGTAAACGTACGAACTTTTGTAGCGGACTCCTCAGCCATCTTAGCTTGATTTTGGAATAGTTGTATCTGGGCATCGTCAAGACCTAATGCCGACATAGACGCGTAATCCATCTCTCCAGCCATAATTTTAAGATATTCAGTCATTACCCCAGCGGTTAACCAGTTCTTCTCAAGAGACCCTTTAAAGTTACTTTGGATTTCTTCAGCGGTAGTACTTGTCTCGTTAAGCGTACCCATAGCTGCAGCAATTTTAACAAGGCCATCTTTCATGTTTGCATTACCGATTTGTGCGACACCTAGTGAGTTCCAGTCTTGCGCTCTGATGATTCCAGATGATAACGCTTGTGACAATTGAAGAGCCGCACCAGCAGCACTCGAAGCACTAGCTCCTGAGGCCGCAGCTTCATTTGAGAAACCTTTAATCATTGTAGTTGCATCTTCAACCTTGATACCTGAGTTTGTAAACAGAGATACGTTCTTGGTCATGTCTGCAAAACTATAAATTGTCTTGTCTGCATACTCGTTTAACTTGTCTAACTCATTGGTTACAGTTTCTAACGACGTACCATGTCTTGCAGTGTTCGCTAAGATTGTCTGAATCGAACTCATTTTGAGCTCATACTCATCAAAACCTTGCTTGATAGGCCCTGTCAAGAACGCATTACTAAATCCTTCGCTTAACCCGAAAATACTATTAATGATTCGGTTTACAGCGTTAAATCCAGCAATACCCATAATACTAAATTTACTAGAGATATTATCTACGTTCCTAGACAACGTCCTAAAGTCTACTTTCTCACTAGCTAGTTGTAAATCGCCTAGACTAGCAATCGAACCTCTAGTATTCACAGATCGTACGTTATCAATGGATTTATTCAAACCACTAAACACACCTAATGCTTCCGAGGCTTTGGATTTTAAGTCACTAATGTCCATTTTAAGACTGACAATCTTGTCTTCAATCGGTTTGCTCATTCAAACATCTCCTTTCCTATAGAGTCGCCAGCACTATCAAACAGACTCCTAAGAGCGGGATTGATGTAATCGACGGGCTGTACGTAACCACCGTTTTTAGTACCATGCCCTAGCTGTATTAATAATGCTATGTTGACATACAATTCAGGGTGGGCACTGTTGTAGAACACGAGTTCTGCCCCGCCGACGGCTCTTTTAGTAACCTCATACGACCATCCACGTGCTGTCGCCCCAGTATCTTTTGGAGTACCTCTTTCGAGGGCCGAGACGCCATCTCTTCCAATTTGGTTGAGAGTTTTTGTTGGGATTTTCTTCTCGAGCTCAGACAACCATCTAACCGTGTCTTTGAATTCCCCCGAGGATACGATATCGATTCTCATGGGTATCACCCCTTAGTATTGTATTTCGCTTTCCTTGCATCATTTAAAGCTTTGTTCTGTTTGTAGATTTCAGCCGAAGACATCTTCTTAGGTGGGTTGCTATGTGCTGACACGACATTTAGTAGCGCCATAAGTCTTCGTATGTTCCATTTGTCGCATTCGAATGGCACGTTACCAGCTACCATATAAGAATATATAACCTCACTTGTCATGACCTCACGGCTCTTCTTACCTTGGTCTCCTGTGATTGTGGTTGCAGTGTATTCGTCATTCAAATATAGAGATAGGTCATCTATTAGTTCCTGAGTAATATGCTCTGGCTTTAAAGGACCGTCTATGCAGGCGCATTCGAAGTAACTTAACAATTGCTCGGATGTGAACTTTGTTGTAAAGTACGGAACCTTCCATTTTGATTCCCATTTTGAAATAGCGACAAGGGAGTGTTCAAAGTCGTAGGATCTACCTAGGATAGTGTCAAACTGTTCGGCCGCATTGTCATAGATTTCTATGTCTTTTACGATAATTGTAATCATCAAACGGTCTCCTTACATACTAAAAAGAATAGGGGGAGATATTGCTACCAACCCCCATTCAAATCAGTTTAATACTGTAATCTGTCGCCTGGGCGAATCAAATAATTTGGAATAATCCCATTCGTCTTAGCAAGTTCCCGCCAAGGGATTCCTAACTTAGAACCAATCTCAATCAGAGAGTCTCCAGGCTTAACTGTGTAGAATCTTTGTTGAGAGGTTTGTCCATTAATCTTGGATTGTACTCGAGTATAATACACGCCCAGCATATTGCGACGTTCATCACCATTACCATAGTGTCCAAGAGCCGTTTCATCTGCGAGAATAGTCACAGTTGATACCAACGTTAGTGCATCTGCTCGGTTATTAATGATTGCTTGAACGCCTTTGTAATAATTACCAAGAGCGTATTTACGAGCATCACCATCACCGTAATACCCTTTACTTGCCTCAGTCGCCATAGTTTCAAGGTTCTTACCAGCAGTAGTAGGAATTACTTGTTCTGGAGCAGGTGCTGTAACCGCAACTACAGCTTTAGGGTTTGCAATCTTTCTCCAACCGCCTGCCGTAAGTTGCACAACATATCGGGCTAGGAACCCCTCGGCCGTG
>CAXYYW010000016.1:0-10477 GCA_964293235.1 uncultured bacterium
CCACGTTATGACCCACCTTTACGGTGGGTTTTAACGTGGCTAGAGGGATCCGAACAGCCGAAGTTTTGCGCTAGCAAAACAATTCGGGGGTTCGGTGTAGCGCAGTGAAGCGAGAAAAGCGCCAAAGGCATTTTTCGAGCAAGCAAGCGGAAGAGGCGTTAGTCGATGTCCCTCCTCCCCAGCCATATCAAGAGAGCTATGTATTTGATATTGTTATAAACAATCTCTGGGGTTATAATCCCCATATCTACTCATCTAAAATAGGAGAAAATGGCATGGATGTCGAAACGTCACAGCTGGAGAAGGCGCGAATATTTGCATACTTTGGGTTTATAGGTATCACACTTCCATTGGCGGGAATTATCACAAGCTGCATTAGCATTTCGATACTCAATAGACTAGTTATTAATGAAGAGGATAGTGACGCAGCTAGTGAACACGGGCGCATAATGAGTATCGCCAATGCGACCCTCGCAATCTCGGCCATTTTTCTTGTCGCATGGATTGTCTTTGTGGTCCTAGGAATCATCCGAACAAACGATTATATATCTCAAGCTTCCGTCCGCTAACCCCTAAGTAATCGTCTTGTACACTAAATTTACATTATTTCCCTGAACAGACGCTTTCATATATAATAGGTCGACTCAGGCAATTCTGATAGCAGATACGTATGGTCTGGTGCTCACAATGCAAAAGGAGAACTATGTCACTGGAAAGAGTCCCCATAGGCGATAAAGCGCCAAACATCATAAATGCAATCATCGAGATACCTGCACGCTCAAGTATGAAGTATGAGTACGACGAAGCACTCGATGTCATAAAGCTTGACCGCGTTTTGCACTCGCCGATGTTCTATCCCGCCGACTATGGTTTCGTACCCGAGACACGAGCCGATGACGGCGACCACCTCGATGTACTCGTGCTTATCAGCCAGCCAACATTCCCTGGTTGCATGTTAGAAGTTCGTCCAATAGGCGTGCTTGATATGGAAGATGAAGAGGGCAGGGACTGGAAAATTCTCGCCGTTTCGACAAAGGATCCACGCTTCAAGGACGTTAACAACATTAGCGATGTCGACAGCCACCTTATGGACGAGATACAGCACTTCTTCGAGCAGTACAAACATCTCGAAAATAAATGGGCGACCGTAAAGGGCTGGGGAGATGTCGACGAAGCGCACAAGCGAATCAAAGAGTCGCAGGAACGTTTCCGTCAAGAGCAGAATCAGTAACACTCCTCAAAAATTGCTATACTAGTAGTATGAAGAAAATGGCCGCACTGGCAACATTACACTGTCTTCTAGGCTGTGCCATAGGGGAAATGATAGGTGTTACCATAGGAACGCATACAGGCATGGGTATACATGGGACCATCCTACTTGCTGCGGTGCTCTCATTTGTCAGTGGCTACACCGTTTCAACACTGCCACTTACACGACGTGGCATACCATTTAGAAAAGCGCTTCGACTCGTCTTTGCAGCTGATACGCTGTCGATACTCACTATGACTATTGTCGATAATTTCGTCATGGCAACAGTGCCGGGCGCCATGGATAAAGACCTGTCGAACCCTGTATATTGGATAAGCCGCGTGATATCACTTACGGCTGCATTTGTCGTTGCCTTCCCGGTCAACTACTGGCTCCTCAAAAAGGGCAAAGGCCACGCGCTCACACACGAGCACATGCATGGAGACGCCGGTAGTCACGAGCACAGTCATCATACACACTAGTATTCGTCTGGCGCGTATTCGTGTCGTTTCTCAAATAGATTGCCCGTGCCTTGCTTTGCAAAGTCGGTGACCTCAGGAATCATTTGGAAGACCTTGTCTTTTGCAAGCAGCTCGTCCATGCTGAGGAATTCGTTGTGGTGCCCCTCGGCGTCAGCTATGAAATCACCCTTTGGGTTCACTCCGTACATAACCATGAAGTATTTATCTTCGAGCATGCCGCCGTCTTTTGTATAGTCCATCTTGTGATACAGACCAGCGTAGCGAAAATCGGCTGTTAGACCAGTCTCTTCTTTGAGCTCTCTGTTAGCCGCTTCCTCAAGTGTTTCACCCCAACGAACCTTGCCACTCATGCGCCCCCAGAAGCCGTAGTACGGCTGCTTGAGACGCTGCTGTGCGAGTGACCTACCATCTTTGTCGTCGACTATGAGAAGTACGGACACTTTCGGCTGTTTCTCTATCTTTGCCTCGTCGGTATCCATGCGATTCGCATATTCCTTACCGTCCGGTGTCAGCACGTAGCCGCCCTCGGTTTTTTCGACATAACCAATATCAACCAACTTCTTTATATGAAAGTTAGCGTGGTCGCTCGTCAGGTCCGTTGCCTTTTGCAACACCGCAAATGTGCTCTTCGGCGCAAACAACATCTCGCGTAAAATCTTCATCTGAACTTCATGGGCATTTGGTTCATACGCCATATAACTTTCTCCTTGTTTCGCCCTACATCCTAGCAGGTGGGTAACATGGCGTCTAGTGAACTCAAGTTCACTGTTACATTTGCCCAGAGTATACTTAACACATGACAACATTCTACGACAAATTGGCAAAGAAACTAGGCGGCTATGGTTTTGCTAACGATGGCCTGGAGTATCGCTCAGAATACCCAAATGGAAACCCCGAAGAGGAATTTTATAATGCCATCGTACAGAGCGCTAATATTAGTCACGTCGCCCTCGATATTGGCTGTGGTGATGGCATATTTGCATTTCGCGTTAGCCATGAGTTCTCACGCATAGATGGCATAGACAATTCAAAAGAACTCATAAAAATTGCTGTGCAGAAGCAGTCAGAGCTAGGGATACAAAACACTCATTTTATTTTCGGAGATGCTTCAGCTATGCCGTACAAAGATTCGTCCTACGACGTTGCTTTTAACCGACGCGGCCCATCGTTTTACGGAGAATATTCCCGCATTCTCAAGACGGGTGGGGCATATGTCGAAATTGGAATCGGTGAACAAGACACTCGTTTGCTGAAGGAAGTTTTCGGCAGGGGACAGGGGTTTGGCAAATGGTCAGTACGAAGAATAACCCAAGATATGAAGGAGTTCGAAAAGACAAATCTAGCTGTTGTTAAAGCAGAGGATTACTTTTACACCGAGCTCTATCCCTCGCGCCAGATGTTCGAAACATTTCTCGAAGGCGTTCCAATCTTTGAAGATTTTGATAGACTAGCCGACGCTTCCTTACTCGATAGCTATTGCTCATCGCACACTAGTGCGAGCGGTGAGATTGAACTCAAGCGACACCGTGTCGTATATGTTTTAGAAAAACGTTAAGATTTCTCAAAACTTGAGGGCCATGCGCCGTCTTGCATGAAGTGTGCAAGTTCATCGTAGAGCTGCAGTATCTGTTTTTGGTCTGCATAGTCGGCCATAAAACGCGTAATTCGGGCCTGTACCATGCGCTCGTGGTCTTTACGACCAAATGACTTCTTCATGGTTTCGTAGTCATTTGGGAATTGTATAGAGACCGTCACAAGCTTATCGAGCATACGGACAAATCGCGATTCAGCGTCGGCCTGCCCCTCATACTCATCAACAAGACTGACAAGAGAAGGGGCGAGCACGGCATACTCATTTTTGAACTGTTTGAGTCCTTCGCGCTCTAAATTGGCCTTATTTTTAAGACCAATCTCATCAATATCGTGAGTTGGCGTATCACCAACATACGCTTCAGCAAGATCATGAACGAGCGCGTACTTTGCCACAAGTCCAGAATCCAGCTTCGGATAATATTGTTCGGCGAGTGGCAGAGCTATAAGGGCAAGCATGAAAGAGTGTTCGGCGTCGTTTTCAGCGCGACCGTCAGGATGATCGCAGAGTGTTCTGGTCACTTGCACCGACTGGCTCGCAAGCATGCCGACGGCATATAAAAGGTTCGCTTGTGGACTTAGCGTGTCGCTAGCATCTGGTCTTTTAAATGCAAATCTCATGATAGTAGCACGTCTTCGTCTGGCAAGCGGAAGAGACCTTCATCAAGTCGCTTTTGATCGAGATAGTGCGCGGTAAACCCGACGATACGCGGTATAACAAACAGTGCGTTGAAGAAATCCATGTCTATAAGTTCCTTCAAACCTTCCGTATCGAAACCTTCTTCGGTTTCGAGTATATCGAGCATAAGTCCAGCAATAGTCCCGTCAACGTTGAGTATAAGCGAACCTTTCTTTGCTGTCGTCACTTCCTCTATACTGCGGGCATAATCGTAGTAACGGTGGCTGCTAAGCTTGTCAGCGAATTCAGAAAGAAGCGCGGCACGCGGATCAGGGAGTCCGGGTCGATATTTTTTATGGCCAATACCGCCGATAGTTTTCTTAGCGGCCGCATACCCTTCAACATGCTCTTCAGGGCTACGCTGCTCTGTAACACCAAGGAACCATTCTCGGGCAGCATCTGTCACGGCACCACCAAAACGTGGTCCAACAGTGAGAAGCCCTGCCGCCAGTGAATCAACGATCCCTTTGCCTGCACGTGCTGTCACAATGGTATTTAACGCGCCTGAGACTTGTGGTCCATGATCAACAGAGAGCAAGAAGACTGTGTTTATAAAGTCCGTCGTAACCTGTGATTTCGCTCGCCGACCAAATAGTGCAGCGGCAATTTGCTCAGCAATAGTGCTGTTCGTCGCCCAATCTTGAAGCGGGGTGCCAACAAATTCGTAGCCCGCCGCCGATTCTTTAGAAATAGTTGAGGTAAAGCGTGTATTCTTTCGATCCATAATTGTCCTTTCTGGTGAGCGGGGCTCACTTTTTGGAATAGTTTCTATAAGCTTCAAAAAGTCTGACATAGATGCTGCGACCTGCGCTCCAGCTTCAGACAGAGCGGCGCGTTTTGCACTGGCCGTCTCACTCTTGTTGCCAGCGAGTGCTTTCGCATGACCAAACTGAACCGGTTGGTCGAACCCTTCGCCTATAACTCCGGCTATATAGCAAATAACTGGCTTCGTAATTTGCTTAGAGTGCATAAGTTCTGCTATCTCGTATTCGTCATAACCGCCGAGTTCGCCGTAGTAAACAATATGCGTTGTTGCCGGGTCATATTCAGCCGCAAGCAACGCTTCTTTCGGCGAGCAAGCAGGGAAGCGGTCACCTCCGAAACAGAGTGCCGCGCTTAAGCCGTGTCCGGTCGATGCAACCATAGTGATAATTTCGTTCACCATACCGCCAGACGCAGAGAAAACAGCAACATTACCGTGCTCCATGAGGCGATTTTTCACGAGCTGTCGATAATCCACGCCACCTATGACACCAAGTTTCAGCGAGCCAGGAACGAGCAAGCCAACACCCGCCGGACCAACAAGCAGCTTATCTGGGTATGACTTCTTTAGCTCAAGCGCATAAACCTCTGGGACATCTTCTGCAAAGATATGTCCGCCGCGTGCATTTGGAAACACCTCAAAGAATTCTTTCGTTGTATGCACTGAGCGACGCGCAGAGTTTGTATTGAGCATCCAGTCGACATCACCAATATGTTTTTTCGCAGCTTCGGCCGAAGTAAAGCAAGGCATAAGTACTTCTTTTTCACCCCAAAAATACTTCTGATATTTCGCAGCACCGGTAACGATGCCAACAAGCGATGGTTTTTCTTTACCAGAAAGATAATCAAAGTCGAGTATAACCTGGTAGCCAGGTTGATAATTGCCAAATGCCAGCATAGTGCCAGGATTTTTCCGTAGTTCATCCAAATTAAGCATCAACGTACTCCAGTGCTTCGTGTATTACATCCGTCAAAATTACGTCAGACCCATGAACGCTCCCGAGCATGCCATTTGCCTTCAGAAATGACTCCATGAGCACAAGCCCTTCTGCTTCATTTGGCCCACCACGGCGGACAAATACCATGATATGCTGCGCCTGGCATTCAGTAAGTGACTCTTTGAGCGCCTTGATAATGCCTGCAAACGTCTTCTTAACGTCAGTAAAATTCGCAACCCCACCGGCAATGATAAGTGCTTTTTTGGGCGCGTGCGATAGAAACACCTGTTTCAAAACGTGTTTCGTGTAGAGGTACGTCTCTTCTGTCGTCGGACCACCACTATACTCACCATAATTTCCTATGAGATTCGCTCTGCCGGCATTGTGCGCTTCATCGGCAATAGTAATACTCGCGCCACCACCTGAAAGCAGCAGCCAGAGCGCGCCATCGGGGTTGAGCACTCGAAACGACAGCGCAGCCGTGGAATTGTCATTGAGTTCGGCTATGGCGGATTCAGCCTCAGTCATCTGCCGCGCCTCGACTACGTCATCGCCCGTCCAGCTGGCATAAAATTCACCGGCACTATCGACAAGCACGGCCGCGTCGAGCAGTACCATCTCTTCACCGCGAACAAGCAGTGGATTTATCTCGACAAATGACATGTGTTCGCGGTTCATCACCTCTTTCACGTTATCAAGGAAGCCTGAGGGAAGGGGGATCTTGGTGTTGTTAATGGAGCGGATCATCGTATCACTATGGTCTTCAACATCCATGCCACCATGGTCGGAGTAGCTCATAGCTATACCGTCCGCTGTTCGCTCAAAACTGACGTACTTTTCCTCTGATTCTTCGTGTGGAACCATAGGTTCGGCAATAAACCGCGTAAAGCCTTTCTCTGACAGCTCTCTGACGGCATTTGCAACATCGCTTTTTGCGACAGACAGGCGTATCAGACCCTGCTTACCACGCTTTTTTATGCCTTGATCGACTTTCACGATGTATGAAACATCGTCCTTTAGCTCACTTACATCTTCTTCGACGCTCGAGAGCAACAAACCCCGGCCTTCGTATCCGCGTACGAGGAGGGATTTCGCGCGGTATTCAGATAGTTTTACCCGTGCCATGTACGCTTTAGTATACCGTCGGGTATACTGTTTAGGCAATGAAAACATTCCCTAAAGACGTCGTGCAACTCGAGAAGATTGTCGGTGGTGGACAGGCCCTTGGAACTCTCGCGGATGGCCGAAAAGTATTCGTATGGGGAGGCCTGACTGGCGAAAAAGTCGAAGTCCAGCTAACAAAGTCAAAATCAAAGATGGCCGAGGCTGTCGTGACTGAAGTTATTGAACCAAGTAGTGAACGAGTTGAGCCAAAAGACCCAGAAAGCTACCTTTCAACCAGTCCTTGGCAGATTATGTCATCTGAGGCCGAAGCGTGCCATAAAAAAAGGCTCATCGACGATGCGTTTGAACTTCATCACATTGCGTTGCCGGGTGAAACAAAAGTCTATAGTGACGACAATCATTACGGGTACCGAAACAAAGTCGAGTTCAGCTGGTACGGCGACGACAATGGCCTCCACCTCGCATTCTATAGGCGAGGCAGCCATGGGAAAGTCATAGTCGACGGCACAAGCCTCGCAAAGGACGAAATCAATACTCTAGCAAGACAGATTCGCGACGCGCTTTCGACAAAAGGCGTTGAGGCAAGACAACTCAAAACGCTGCTCATTCGCTGCGACCAGCACGGCAACGCCGTTTGGCAACTCTACGTCAAAGACAAAGATTTCAATACTATCAGTGAGAAAGATGCGAACACATTTACAGCGCAGGGCGGGGAAGTGATATACAGCGACCCGAAAAGCCCAGCTAGCCGCATAACCAAGCGGCTTGCTTCATTTGGCAGCACTGTTCTCTCGGACGAAATACTCGGTGTGCCATTCCGGTACGCGACAGAGGGTTTCTTCCAAGTGAATATTCCTGTGTACGAACGGGCATTGCAAGAGATGCGGGCTTGGACTGAGGTCAACGATAAGCGGGTGACGCGAAAGGGGGCAGCACCCACTAAGGCGCGCTCTAAGCGCGACGAGGATGGGGCGAATTTCGCGGCAGGACCCGCGAACAGCGACCTACGTAGCGAAGCGTACGACGGGAGCGGAAACGGCAGTAAAGTTATCGATTTCTACAGCGGCGTCGGCACCGTCGGCCTCACAATAGGCGGTGACAACGTCACGTTGGTTGAAGTTAACGAAGACGCTGTTCGTGAAATGCGTGAAAATATCAAGGACCTTCACAAAAACGCCGAAGCTGTCCTCGCGCCGAGCGAAAAAGCACTCGACTACATAACGTCCGATGCAATCATCATCCTCGACCCACCGCGCGCCGGCCTTCATGACAACGTAACTGAACGATTGTTCGAAGTAACTCCGCCGCGCATCATTTACCTCAGCTGCAATCCAGTCACGCAAGCCCGAGACGTTGCAAAACTCCTAGGAAAATATGAGATTGTAGGCCACCAAGGCTACAATTTCTTCCCACGTACACCGCACATAGAACACCTCGTGGTGCTTGAGTCAAAAACCTAGGTCTACACTGTTGAGATTTGCTTGTACGCAAACCGTGAGGCAACACGCCACTCAGAGCTATCGTGACTATCGAATTGTTTTATGACACCGCCGTTTATGCCCGAAATCTTTAGGAGAGCAGGGTTATAGGGAACAAGCGTGCGGTAGTAGTGCAGCTCATCTTCAGCTATATCATGCCGACCAGGGAAGACTTGGCGGAATTTCTCGCGGGCAACCTTGTTAAAGTAGCCGTCGTCATGACCGGGTGCAAGGTACTCATCTACTTCAAGCCCCATACGCTTCGCGGTTCTCTTAACGTCACCAAACGTTAGGGGTGAATGAGCTTTAATAAGCGCAAATACTTGATGCTTTGGGGTTAAAAACACACTTGCGACAGCTGTGTGACTAACGGGAATATTCCGCGCAATCATCTGCTTAACCTCGACCTGAAGGCCAAAGTGACTTTTGACTAGTTCTTCTACAGCAATATCGTCAGCAATTTCATCGTGCATATTACTGGAATTGTACCCCTATGCCACTTGAGACGCAAATTGGCAGTTTACTTTTTTGATATATGGCCATAAAATTACCTCAGCACCATTCAACGGTGCGACCAGGATGCGGGAAGAGAAGGAAAGTCCCGCGGTCCCGTAGCATGACCTCTTGGGTCCAATGTTGTCACAGCCGCTTGGCCGCAGCTTCTTGAAAAGGGAGTCCCGGCTCAAGCCGCCCACTCGTGACAAGTGCTACGTTCGTGTTCTATCCACCACCAATCAGTTGATTCCCCTAGAGGTATCGTGGTTGAAAAGCCAAAATCAACGACCGGCCACGCTGTGGTGGCCTCACGGCGGAAGTCATTCCGGCAACGGATGTAACTTATCACACATACCTGGCTACGCGTACCTGATGAGCCCGAACCGGCAACGGTCGACAGCTCACCGCTCAAAAACGCCTCTCAGGTACTGTTAACCGCCTCACAGCAACCGGGCCTTCGGGCCGAACTCCCCGATTAGGAGAAATCGGGTCGGTGGGACGGGATGAACACCCTTCGGGGATTTTTTAATTTCATAACTGTTACAATAGTATGGATATGCAGGAGTTTTGGAAACGCTACGCGTCGCTGAACGCAAATCAAAAGAAAGCTGTCGATACGCTCGATGGGCCGGTTATGGTAGTTGCGGGGCCCGGAACCGGCAAAACAGAGCTGCTGAGCGTACGTGTTGCAAATATTTTGCAAAAGACTGATGTTTTGCCAAACAATATTCTCTGCCTTACCTTTACTGACAGTGGCACCGTTGCTATGCGCGAGAGACTCGCAGGGCTACTTGGGCAAGAAGCGTACAAAGTTGCTATACACACTTTCCATAGTTTTGGCACTGAAATCATCAATCACTACGGCGAGTATTTTTACCAAGGAGCGCATTTTCGTCCTGCAGATGAACTCGCGAGCTATGAACTCCTCTCAGACATACTCGAGCAACTACCACATGACAATCCGCTCTCAAGCAGGCTCAACGACAAATTTACGTACCTTCGTGACATACAAACCTCTATCTCCGAGCTAAAACGTGGCGGGTTCACGCCCGACGAACTCGACAAAATACTTGAGCACAATGACGTATTTATAGCATGGCTTAAACCGAAACTTGCAGAAATTTTTTCTGATAGGGTAAGCAGAAAAACGTTGCTTGCACTCGCGAAACTTGTTGGTGAAATAGAAGGGTACAAGGACGAGCCGCTTGAGTTGTCTGGCTATCATCCACTGCACCTCCTTATTGCGCATAGTCTCGCGCGCGCCGCCGAAACAGCCGAAGCGGATAATTCAACGAAGCCTATTACTGCCTGGAAAAACACGTACCTCGAAAAAGATGCTCACGGTGCGCCGACGCTTAAAGACGAGAAACGCAGTGAGAAATTGCATGCGCTCAGCGGCGTGTACTACGACTATCTACTCGCCATGCAGAAGGCAGAGCTCTACGACTACGACGACATGATACTTCGCGTTGTTCATGCACTTGAGGTGTTCGATGAACTGCGCTTTAGTCTGCAGGAACAGTACCAATACATCCTCGTTGACGAGTTTCAGGACACAAATGACGCGCAGATGCGACTCGTTTGGAACCTGACAAACAACCCCGCCGAGGAGGGCAGGCCAAACCTCATGGTTGTTGGAGATGACGACCAGGCGATCTATCGTTTTCAGGGGGCAGAAC
>CAXYYW010000017.1:0-10200 GCA_964293235.1 uncultured bacterium
AAAGCCCAGGGGTGGATGAGCCGTGGCATTTTATCAATCCCAAAGATTCAGATGATAAAAAGCTACTGGAGTATATAGAAGACCACCTGAAGAATCTTGAACAGGCCCTCATAAAGAAGGACGCTATACGTGCCAGTTTTGAGGCCGCCTGGCTGTCACATGCAGTTGTCGATGGCCTGACGCCTGCACATCAAACACCCGAGAGTGAGACACTCAAGATACTGCGAGAAGAGGCGGCGTCTAAGAAGACCCTTAGGAGTAAACTTATTATCCCAAATGATACTGGCTCTAGGCGGCAGATGGTCAAGAGTAACTGGGAACACTGGGGCGCTGGTGGCACCATGACAACGCATACTATGTTTGAGGCTGGTGTGGCGACGACCATAAAAACGCTGAAATTTGAAGATGCAAAGCCGTCTTCAAACGATCTGGTTCGTCTGAAACAAGAAGGCTTTGCAAAATTGTATCTTGAAGCCGTTCACTCTGTTGCAGGTTTAGATATGTACACGCTGTATAAGAAGCGCGGCTGGACACGGCGGATTGCCAGCATGACACGCCGTCAGCTCATGCCTATTATTATTAAGACAGTCATACTCGCATGGTATGCGGCGTATAGTAAAGCCGTTGCTAGAAAGGGCAGACTCTTGTGAACATACGAATTGTGTCCGGCGATCTTGGCGGGCGGAGTATTGCGTGTCCACCGCGTAGCGCGACGCATCCTATGGGCGAGAGAATTCGCGGGTCACTTTTCAATATACTAGGAGACATGACGGGCCTTTCTGTGCTCGATGCGTTTGCAGGAAGTGGGGCACTCGGGCTTGAGGCGCTAAGCCGCGGTGCTGCCAGCGCAATGTTCATTGAGCGGGACAAAGTAGCACAAAATATTATTGGTGAAAATATTACAACATTAGGTGTTTCTACAAAGGCGGAACTCATTCGTACCTCTGTTTCTCAATGGGACGAAACAGCCAAAAAGCAGCAGTTTAACATCATTTTCGTAGATCCGCCATACCATGACCTCCAGTTATCCACAGTTTCACGTCTCGCCAAATATTTAAAACCGAATGGGCTTATGGTACTATCATATCCAGGTAGGGAGTCAGTGCCGACCGTTAATGGAGTTGTTGTGGTGGACAATCGTAGTTACGGAGACGCGGCACTGGCCTTCTACCGCCCGGTGGCTTAGTGCCACTTTTTGTTTAGAGTAGTTTATGGCAAACGAGCACCAAGAACCGACACCAGAACACGAGCCCAGTTTTTATAGAGAGCTTGATATCTTGCTCAAGAAGCTTGAAGTTGCAAGAGAATTGTCTGCAGCTGAACGGCCTGGTCGGTGTTTTATGCCTTATATACACCCACAGCCCATGCGTTATTCCAGGCAGGTTGTTGCGGCTGAGCGTGCTGTAGTAGCCCATGTTATTGACTGGGGCGATATGCTGACATTCGATAACCAACGGAAGCTTCTTGAGGCATTCGATCTTTGTGGAGAATTACCAAGCGAACAAGAATATCTCGAGCAAAGTGGTCTTGCCGTGGGCGCGTTGTTATCAAGAAGAGAGCATCCGCTAGGCATGATTGTGGCGTCTTGTGCAAAGTTTATGCTGACCGGTCCTGGCCATAGCCCCGAACTTCGCGTAACCATAGAGGCGACTCTTCATGATGGAACCCGATATTTTGTCCCACTTGAGGATACGCGACCGTTGATTGTGATGGAGCTAAACTGACTGGCGTAGTTGGCTCGATGACACGTGTCTATGTGGCGCTTCAACGAATCTAAATGTTCCGGTAACGTCAAACAAAGCCTTTTTGAGAGATTCTTCTGTATCACCTGTACGCATCCCGATCGCAAAATCGTATCGTGATGTAAGCCGTTCGATATGCTTCCATTTGGGCAGGTTCTGAGCGACATCTGAACCTACAAGAAAAGTAAATCTCGCACCTGGGTATAGAGTTTCAAGCTCTGCTAGGGTTTCGTCGACGGTAAATTGATCGGTCTGTGCATCAAAGATTTTAAATGGTGTCTCCGCTAGGGCTATTTCAAGTTCAGTGAGGCGTTCGCTGATGGGAGAGACATTCGGTTTCCCTCTAGGAAAACGCTCTGGCATAAACACAACTTCATCGAGTTTGCAAACCTGCATGGCTTCTTTTGCAAACGAAATATGCCCTACGTGGACAGGATCAAAAGAGCCGGAGAAGATGCCGATGTGTCTCATATGATTAATTATAGGTGATTGTTCGTAAAATCGTCCTTACTCTAATAACGGTGAGGTTCCAGGGTCCCGACCTATGCTTCAATAGCTTCGTGCTTAAAGTGCCGCATCCCATGGATGCGTAGGAATAGAAGTAACAGCAGATTAGCTGCCAGACCGATAATAATCAAGATAGCTAAATTTGACCAGAAAACGTGCGCGCCAAGGCCGGATGAGATTGCTTCGCGGAATGCATAGATAGAATACGTCATAGGCATGAATGGATTGGCAACTTGGAAGAAGCCGGGCGACAGGCTAATAGGGAACACGCCACCGGCAGACCCTAGCTGGAGTACCAACAGTAGCATTGCAAAGAAGCGCCCTATATTATCAAAGGCAATGGCGAGTGCCGTAATGATTGACATGTAGGTGAGTGAGGTGACGACAGTGAGTAGAGCAAACTGACCGGGGTTGTCAGGATGAAGCCCTAAGCCAAAGACCATGATCACCCCAAGAACGAGAGCCTGACCTATCGCCACAGTAGCGGCAACCGATGCCTTGGCGGACCACCATGCGCGGGCATTCTTAGGCTCCTCAAAGAATTGTCGTACGGGATAGATGACATTGAAAACAAGTGCTCCAACATACAGCCCTAGCGACAGCACATATGGTGACAGCGCATAACCGTAATTCGGGACATCGCCTCGAACATTTTCATCAGCTTTGACTGGTGTGACAATCTGGTCTTTGGTTGATTCGCCCGTTGGCTGGAGTGAAACCTGTCTGGCCGCATCGCTGAGACTTGCTGAAAGCTTATTGCTGCCAGATGTAAGCTGTGTTGCACCGCTCACTAATGCCGAGGAGTTGCTCTCAAGTGTCGTCGCGCCATTAACCAATTGCGCACTGCCATCCTGTGCTATTAGCACGCCGCTGTAGGCAGTCGTCAAGCCGTCAAGGAGTTGCTGGTTGCCCTGTGCGATAACCGTGTACCCATTAATGGCCGTTTGTAGGTTTGGCGTCAGCGTGTCCATACCGTCCGAAAGCGTTCCGACACTGCTCTGAAGTGACGCTTGCTGCGTTGCTAGTGTTTGGTTGAGGATATTGAGGTTAGTGAGGAGTAACGCTGCATCTGATGCAACTGTCTGTGAGCTACCGATCACTGAGAGGGCTGCTTGCAAATCACTCGTATTAACCGAGACGGTTGTCTGACCGGAGCTGGCGAGTGTCGTGAGCGTGTAGATGCTGTTCCCGCCCGTTATTAGTGTGGTTTGGTAGGTGGTAAGTGCTTGCTGGAGCGCGCCTGCGTTGTTTGCGACTGCTTGTTGCTGTTGGGCAAGTGTTGGGTCGGTGGTGTTGACGGCGGCCTTGAGCGTAGCGAGCCCTTGTTGTATCTGTGCGACGCCGACGCTCAGTTGCGTCAGTTGACTTTCGTTTGGCAGGCCGGCTGCGAGTTGTGATGAGCCTTGCCGCAGACTAGCAAGCCCACTGGATAGTGACGAGAGCCCACTGGATAGTGATGATTGGCCATCTGAAAGCGAGGCGACGCCTAGAGTATAAGTTGAGAGCCCATTTTGTAGTGAGGCGCTCCCGTTTGCAAGCTGTAAAGCACCTTGAGACGCCGTACCAAGGCCATCGCCAAGCGTCGTAATACTGCTCAGAAGTGCCGACACATATGCGTTAGTCACGCTGGAAGCAACTGTTTGTTGTATCTGCTTGGCAGCCTCTTTCGTGAGAAGTGACGCTACGTAGTTTCGCGACGGCGTTAGCGTGTACTCAAGAACGCTTTGCTGTGGTGATGTGCTCGTGATGCTAGCGGTATGTGCCGAGAAATTACTCGGGACCATCACCTTCATATAGTACGTACCGTCTTGAATGCCTTTATCTGCCTGATTGGCCGAGACAAATTGCCAGCCCATATCGTGATTGTCTTTCAGATTGGCCACGAGGTCAGCACCAACATTGATGTGCTCACCATTTAACTCAGCACCACTGTCTTCATTCACAACCGCAACGGGTAGCTGTTTCGTATTGCCGTACGGATCCCAGATAGAACCAAGAAAGAATCCACCGTACATAATTGGTATAAATAAAATGACGATGAGTGAGATGATCAGCAACCGATGAGCTGATAAGTGTTTCCATTCGCTGCGAAATGCTGTTAATCGTTCTTTTATCATGTCGTTATAGCTCCGTCGTTGCGCTGCTAATAAGTTTCTCCATGGTGACCAGCTCTAGATGTTTATACCAGTCCGCCTCAGCCTCACTGAACTGTTTTTCAAGGAGCTTGGCGCCACGCGACGCGACATAGTCTCTCGCAGGGAAAGCACGCTTGATAACATTTTCAGACTTAAAAAGGGCCTCCTTGCCCCCCATTGCTACTATGACGGCGCGAAGGGTGATTGATGCCATTGGCTGTGCAAGCAGAAAGCCGCCATTAACACCGTATGATGAACGTAGGATGCTTGCCACGACGAGCTTGCGAGTAATTTTTGTAAGATACGATCCCGAAACCTGCATACGCTCACTAAGCTCAATGTTCGTTACCGGTTCGTCATGATGCTCTGCGACAATTGCAAGTATGCAGCAGGCCTGTTCTATAGTCTTTGATAATCTCATATTAGCCGTATTATATACAAAGGATGTCTACAATTCAAGAAACAATGCGTAACAGGTTCTATGAGACTAGAAAGATATGAGTGTCGTTCGATTATATACTTCCAGGGCTCCTTACTTTGATAAGCGCGAATACTATATTGTGAAGAAAACTACAACGCGAAACTAATCGCTGAAGAGGCAGACTTGCACCATGATGCTCGTCGGATCTTGCCGGCTCGATTGGATATGCTGCAAAACAAAAAGACAAGCAAATGCTTATCTTTCTATCTTGGTGCGGATGAAAGGACTTGAACCTTCACGCCCGAAGGCACTAGCTCCTAAGGCTAGCGTGTCTACCAATTCCACCACATCCGCATGAAATGTGCGGAGCTATTGTAACAGATATGTGGTGGATGCGAAATACCATGTATCGCTTATGCTTGCATTGAGATTACCAGGCATCCTACACTTAAGATATGCCTATTACCATACATGGCCCCGAGCTTACCTTTATGCGTAACGTACATACCCCACGGCAATCGGGCCAAATTGGGTCAGAACATACTCCGCCGTCAGAGCGAGGGAGGCAAGAAGAGCTTGAGGCCGCGCTATATCTTAAGCAAGTAGTAGGGGGTAGGGCAGTTTATCTGTTTAGGTCTCCTTTTACATCTCGGTCGAGAACGACAGCACTCGGCGTCGCTGCAGCACTCGATGAGTCGACCATAGAGCCTCCGGTCGTTAGCGAAATCTTTGTCCCGCAGGATATTAGGGAACAAGTGGATCCAAGCACGCAGCCAATGGACGTTGCGGATGCCGAATTGAACGCCGTGGAAAATCTGAAGTACTATCTTGAGGCGCTTCGAAAACCCCTCAGTGGGACATACCCTGTTGTGGTTCTATCTGGACTTGCGATATTGCGGTACTTTACGGGCAGTGAAGGGCATTCATGGACACTTGCCAACAGAATAATCCCTACGGGAGCGGTAATACATGAAGGTCGAGATAAATTCAAAGGTTATGTCCCGCATGGATTAAAGGCCGAAGGCTTGGCAAACTATTTGGAGGAAAGAAGGGTGAGGAAGGATGCAACAAGAAGATAACCGTAACGTCCTTGATGAATTTAAGGGCAAAAGCCACGACGAAATAGTCGAGGCGCTGGATGCGCGTGGAATTGGGCTTGAAATAGCCATAGAGAATCTCGAGCGAGACTACAATATGGGAACTATCGTCCGCAGCGCCAATGCCTTTGGTGTTCGTCGCGTGCATGTTGTTGGGCGACGGCAGTGGAATAAGCGCGGCGCCATGATGACAGACAAATATCTCCATGTTGAATATCATGATTCGATCGCTGAGTTTGTTCAGGCGATGAAAAAGTCCGGCAAACAAATCATCGCTATAGAAAACAATGTCGATTCCATGCCGCTCGGCACCGCGAAGCTACCTTCAAATACGGTGCTTGTTTTCGGCTCAGAAGGTTCCGGTATATCCGAAGAGCTACTTTCTAAAGCAGATAAGGTTGTTCACATAGAACAGCTTGGTAGTACGCGCAGTCTCAACGTCGGTGTCGCCGCGGGTATCGCTATGTACGAATGGCTACGGCAATATTCAACACTAACCAGGTAGTTTATTTGCCAATCTTGTGCTTTGGTCGGCTAAAGCCTGAAAGAATAATTCCGCCAAGAATCAATATAGCCAGTACGGGGAATGGCCACTTCTCGTCTGCAATTGTCAGGATGCCTAGCCCACCCGTGAGTACTAAGAAGATTACAATGAGAATCGCAAAGATTATCCCGAGAAGTTGCATTATTTTGCCAATGATATAAAGGTATTTGTTCATCATGCATGCATCATAGGGGATAGGCTAGTCAAAATCAACTTGCTTAACCTTGCAATTCCTAGTAAAAAATGCAACAATACCTCTAATGAATTTATCCACCCAAAGCTATAAAGGTTCTCGAGATTTGTATCCGGCCGACAAGCGCGTACAGAACTACATATTTGACGTCTGGAAACGCATGTCAGAGCGTTTTGGCTATGAGGAGTACGGCGCGCCGCTCCTTGAGCCGCTTGAGATTTATGCTGCAAAGTCTGGCCAAGAGATAGTGAACGAACAAACCTACCAGTTTGTTGACCGTGGTGGCCGTAACGTCGCAATACGACCAGAGATGACTCCGACAGTCGCTCGTATGGTTGCAGCGCGTCAGCAGGAGCTTGGCTACCCAGCACGGCTGTATAGCATCGCAAATTTCCTCCGTTATGAACGACCACAAAAGGGCCGTGAGCGTGAATTCTGGCAGCTCAATGCTGACATGTTTGGCGTCGAGGGCGCTATGGCAGATGCTGAAGTAATTCGTCTCTCAGATGCCGTTATGCAAGAATTTGGCGCAAAGCGTGACATGTACACCATACGTATCAACAACCGCGACCTTATCAACTTCATGATGGCGCAGTATCTCAGGCTTGACGCTGTCCAGTCACAACTCATGATTAAACTATTTGATCGAAAAAATAAGATTACTCCCGAGCAATTCCGCGACCAAGCAGCGGAGATTTTTGACCAGGAATATGCACATGAAGGTCTTCGCAAGATAGCGAAACTTGTCGGTGCAACGAGTATGGCGGAGTTGCCACAGGAAATCCTGGAAAGCGAAGCGGTCAAGGACGTGCAACAGCTCTTCACGCTCCTGTCTGAGGCAAAGATTACGAATGCGAAGTTTGATATCACGCTCATGCGCGGGCTCGACTACTACACCGGCATGGTCTTTGAGGTGTACGACAACCACCCTGACAATAACCGCTCCATGTTCGGTGGTGGTCGCTATGACGGGCTGGTGACGCTGTTTGGTGGCGAGCCAACCCCTGTAGTTGGCATGGCTATAGGTGGAACGACTATCGAAGAATTCCTCCGCGGTCATGAGCTATTGCCTGAACTGACTTCGACGACAGATATCTACATGATTGTTCTTGGCGATGTGCAAAAGCAAGCCGAAAAACTGGCCGACGAGCTCCGCGCAGAAGGCGTTAATGTCGCCGTTGACATAACCGATCGCAAGATAGACAAGCAAATCAAGGCTGCCGTAAAGATGCAGGTGCCGTACATGATGTTTGTCGGTGAAAAGGAAGTCGCTGAAGAAGTCTATCGGCTGAAAGACGTGAAGAGCGAAACAGAGACTGAAATTGGTCTCGAGCGTATCATTACGACTGTTCGAGATTATCGCAAAAAGCATTCTGAAGACGACGAGTTCTAAAGGATTAGGACAAAACCTACGGTTTTTTCCTAACGCTGCGCTGGGCTTTTTCCCTTAGGTATAAAAACAACCGCAGACTAAATCTGACAATTGTTTTCGATTTATTGATTAGCCACCTTATTTTAATAAAGAAAGTCCATGATAATATGTGTCTATGGATATACGAAAGAATGAGAGGGGGCACAGCAGGACGCCAAAGTTCGATCTTGTTGTTGGACCTGCGGGGGTTGCCGATTTCTTAAGAAATAGAAGGGAAACATTAGAGGGAATACGATTGCGCCGTTTGGAGCGATTTGCAAAGGAAAATGGTAGAGTAGCTCTTTCTCAACGGGATAACAAAAACCCAGAAACGCATGAAATTGTGGACGACTTGCATTAGAATGCCGCGTGTGGCACAATAAAACGCAATGAAAAAGCTAATGACTAGCGAAAGGTAAGCCCCGAAAGGGGCTTATTTTTTTGGGAAGGAGAGAGTATGGATAGGCTCGCAATAATGGAACTCAGGACGGCGGTAGATGATATCCCAGAAGGGAAATTACTCGAAGCGTGCACAAAATGCCTTCGCATACGAACTATTACTCACGGTGAAAGTTCCATGCCCCGTGAAGCATGTGCGGCAGAAAGTGACGGGAGCGCAGATGAGCGCATCGCTTGCTCGAGAGCTCTCGAACGGATAGTGAGGGGCGAGGAAGTTGCCTAAACCGCTCAAGGTCGCGCCAAACAGATACGTCTGCTACACTAGGTAGTTATGAAACATACCCTGAAGAAATTATCCGACACACAAGTTCTCGTGAGCGTTATAGCGAGCGAGCAAGATTTGGCTGACGCGAAAGCGACTGCCCTTAAACATCTTTCCAGAGAGATAAAGGTTCCTGGTTTTCGTAAAGGCAAGGTTCCGGCAAATGTTGCTGAAAAGAATCTCGACCCAAACCTACTTGGCACCGAAGTTGCCGAACACGCCATAAACGCGACCATGAACGAAGTAATCACTGTCGAAGGCATGCGAGTTCTCGACCAGCCGAAGATAGGATTGAAGAAATTTGTCCCGTATACGGAACTTGAATTCGAGGCGACAGTTGACGTCATACCAGAGGTAAAATTGGGTAACTATAAGAAGCTGAAGGTCAAAAAGACTGCCAAAGAAGTTGAGCAGGCCGATGTTGACGAGGTGCTTGAGCGCGTGAAGCAAAACTTTGCTGAAAAGAAGGATGTCAAGCGTGAAGCCAAGCTGACCGATGAAGTAACTATAGATTTCGTAGGTAAAAAGGATGGCGAAGCGTTTGAAGGTGGCACGAGTGAAGATTACGCGCTCGTGCTTGGCTCAAAGTCATTTATACCAGGGTTTGAAGAAGCTATTGTCGGCCATAAAGCCGGTGAGAAATTTGATATCCCACTGACATTTCCAAAAGATTATCACTCAGAAGAGCTCAAGGGCGCGAAAGTTGTCTTTGAGGTGACTTTGAAGAGGGTTACAGAAGTCTCAACGCCAGAGCTTACCGATGAGCTTGCAAAGAAGGTTGGGCCATTTGAGACTGTTAAAGACCTGACGGATGATATCCGCCGTGAGCTTGCTGCTCAGAACGAGCGTGTTGCTGATAACGAATACAAAGACGGGCTCGTTGAAGCGCTCATAAAAGCCTCAAACATCCCAGTCCCTGAAGTACTTGTTGAAGATCAGATGAAGAGTGTTGAGCAAGACGCCAAGCAAAACCTCATGTACCGTGGCATGACACCAGAAGACTACATGACTCAGAAGGGCTACAAAGACGAGGAAGAATGGCGTGAGAAAGAGTTCAAAGATGTCGCTACGAAGCGCGTTCAGGCCGGACTGGCTCTGGCTGAGCTGTCGAAGCTTGAGAACATAGAGGTGACGAAAGAAGAGCTTGACGCTCGTCATGACGAAATGCTGGCACAATACCCCAATATGAAAGAGCAGCTCGATACACCAGAAGCTCGTGCCGACCTTGTTAACCGTATTGTCACAGAGAAGACTCTCGCAAAACTCGTCGATTTGAATAAATAGTTGACAAAATATTGCTCTAGTGCTATAATAGTACAGTTCACCTTGAAATCTATTGAGAGGAAAGCTGGTGAAGCGATTCGTCATCTATGCACTCGCGATTGTGGGTGTGGCGGCGGTCTACGCCGGAAGACTGTCGTTGCCGTGG
>CAXYYW010000018.1:0-10075 GCA_964293235.1 uncultured bacterium
ATCTTACCAGAAGAAACTCTCTCAAATGGCAATCGACCTCACCACTTTGTATATGGGAATATACTGATTGTCGCCTCTAGCTTTGCAGTTATTGGCCTTGGGGTTGACCCGACAAGTACTCTTGTCTTGATTGCTTATGGCGTTGGTCTTGGGCTTGTCCTCGACGAATTTCCTCAATGGCTTGGCAACGTAGAAGAGCTTCGTCGCAATGTACCAATAATTCGTAGTGGGGTCGTTGCGACACTCGTTGCTCTTGCTCTCATAGCGGTGATGCTAATTCTCAAGATAGCGTCTCAATGACGCTGTATGTTGGTTTATACGGCCGGTGTTCTTGAGCGGTGCTGTTTGAGCACTCTCTGTACGTTTCTGCTTCCTTTGTTGAAGAAACGACGACCAACCCACTTGTGAACTTCTATGATAAGGATTGGGACGAAGAATGCAATGAGTGTAGTGGAGATAGTGTCACTGAACGAGAGATCTGTAAGGTGAAGAAACTCATGCATCGGGCCAATGAGGGCTAATATCTGTAATGAGATTGCTGCTGACAGTCCTATATAAAATGCCAAGCTGAAGCGACGGATGCGTGTCCAGAGCGACTCATAGTCACTGCGGCTATTGAGAGCGCTTGCCCACTGCATGACAACCAGGGCGTGAAATGCGATTGCCCGGGCGTAGTCAAGGCCGTGTGAGGACAGATATGACGTGTAAATCACGAGTGTAAGCACGGCCATGGTCACGGCGGTTGTAACAATGCGGGTCAGGAAGAACTTGCTAAACAGTGCCGAGCTGGCTGGCTTTGGCGGCACAAGCATATTGCGGCGCTCGCCTGCTTCAAGTCCTATAGGGATTACCATGCACGTATCGGTCACGAGATTGATCCAGAGAATCTGCACTGGGACGATAGGTATTGGTATGCCGGCAATAAGAGCGCTGAGCGCGACAAGGACTTCCCCGCCGTTTGTCGAAAGCAAATATGCCACCATGCGCTTGATGTTGGCGTAGACTGTGCGGCCTTCGTGAACGGCTTCAACTATGGAGCGGAAGTTGTTGTCGAGCAATATGATATCACCGGCGTCTTTTGCAATGCTTGTGCCGCTACCCATGGCGAGCCCAACGTGTGCATTTGCGAGTGCTGGGACGTCGTTGACGCCATCGCCAGTCATAGCAGTAATGTTATTTTTGTTGAGTACCGTCAAAAGGCGGTGTTTATTTTCAGGGATAACACGTGCAAATACTCGAGTTGTCTCAACAATCTTCTCGAGCTCTTCGTCACTCAGGCCTTGCATGCGTCGACTATCAAACACTTCGTCTGGGTGTTCGACAATGCCAAGTTCACGGGCAATATGAAAGGCGGTTTCGAAATGGTCACCAGTCACCATGTAGACACGAATACCGGCATCCCGCGCCTTCTTGATAGCGGCAGGCGCTTCAGGACGAAGTATGTCAGCCACCGCGATAAGCCCGTCAAACATCAGGGTCGTTGTTTTTGGCATATCCTCAAAGGCTTCAGATGGTTTATTGAGTCTTGCGTGAGCGAGGGCTATAACACGGAAGCCGCTGCCCGCGAGACTATGCAGCTCTGAATTCACAGCGTCCTCAGCCTTCTTCGTAAGGTCACAACGCTCTATGACGTGTTCAGGCGCGCCTTTGACGTACAAGTCGTAAACATCGCCTGCATGATAGATATTGCCGCTCATCGCAGCCGCTTGGTCAAACGGCAGAACGACGAGAGGGCTCGGTTTGCGCCCGGTATGTTTGGTACTAAGAAATCGCTCTATGGCATCGTCCAACGGATCCTGCGCCTTCGATATGCGGCCGTTGACGGCATGCGCAAGTGCAAGAAGTGTCTTATTCTCGCTGCCCTTTTCGGGGCTCCATAGGTGTTGCACAGTCAGCTGGTTTTTTGTGAGCGTCCCGGTTTTGTCGCTGGCGATAACGGTGATGGTCCCGACTGTTTCTATGGCGCTTGTGTTCTTCACTAGGGCCTTTTTCTTCGCCATGCGCCTCATGCCCAGCACGAGTACGACGGTTATGGCGACCGGTAAACTCTCTGGAACGGCGCTGACAGAGAGCGCAAGGACGTAGCGAATGGCTTCGGCGACGTCCATACCGCGGTACAACGACAAGAGGAACGCCACGGCAGCGATTCCAGCAATAATGCGTATTAGTGCTGAGATGAGCTTGTCGATGCGTCTCTGGACCGGGCTGGTTTCATCTGTTGCAACAGAGAGAGCGGCAAGCTTGCCAAATTCCGTGTCGTTGCCCGTTGCGACAACGAGTGCGCGTGCCCTGCCGCCGACGACGAATGAGCCCTGATACACCATGTTTGAGCGCTCATAGAGCTCGGAATCGTCTGAAACCGGCTCGGTTTGCTTCTCGACTGGGAGAGATTCACCGGTAAGTTGTGATTCGTCGACGCGGAGTGATGAGATTTCTATAATACGGCAATCCGCCGGAATTTTCTCTCCCTCATCGATGACAATAACATCTCCTGGAATAAGCTGGGAAGCATCGAGGCGCGTGATTTTGCCGTCCCGGAGCACGTCGACGAGTAGCCGGTCGTGTTTTTGCAGTGCCCGGAGTATTCGCTCTGTGGAGAACCGCTGGACATAGTAAATGCCTGCGTTCGCAAGCATGATGCCTATGATAATGAACGCGTCTATGGTTTCGTGGTGCCACAGGCTGACGGCGGCTGCAACAAACAAAACGACCATGAAAATGTTCGCAAAGGGCTCAACAAGTTTTTTCCAAAATGGTTCGCCGCGAAGCTTTAAGAGATTTGGGCCGTATTCTTCCAGTCGTTCAGTTGCTTCGCTGCCCGACAAGCCATTCTCCGTTGCACGTAGTTCTTCCAGAGCTTCGCTAACTGTTTTTGTGTGATACAGCATTACCATAACCAGTATAGCAAATCTAAGGTGGGAGATGCGCTAACAAAAGAAGAAGCGTTGTTTGTGTATTCTGAAGATATATACTTAAAGGCATGAGTAGGGTTGATGATTATATAAATAGCTTTAGCGGCGTGACAAATGCTCGGCTTGGGACCATGCGAGAATTAGTGCGGGCGGAGGTGCCTGAGGCAGAAGAAACCATAGCTTACGGTATGGTTGGGTATAAGCTGAACAAAAAGCCGCTTGTATATTTTGGCGGGTTCGCTCATCACATAGGATTTTACGCAACGCCAAATAGTCACGAAGCCTTCAAGGATGAATTTAAGAAGTACAAACAAGGTAAAGGCTCAGTCCAGTTTCCTCTCGGCGAGGGATTACCACTTGAGCTCATACGCCGCGTTGTGCGGTATCGTGAAAAATATATAAGGGGGTAGCACGCTATGCGAGGTAAAACAGGACAACTTATAGGTGCGCTCGCAGTTCTGTGTCTTGCGGCTGCGGGCTTGGTCGTTCTCATTTTGACCATTACGAACAAGCAGGTCACCTCGTTTGATGAGTGTAAGAACGCAGGCGGCACTATTGGCGAGAGCTATCCTGAGCAGTGTTTCTTTCGTGGTAAGGCGTTTGTCAATAATCACTCAACGGACGACATTAGCTATATTGGTATGACAGAACAGGAAGCGCTTGATACGGCGACGAACGATGCAGGCGTCCCTGCTCGTGTCGTGGAGCGTGACGGAGAATCTCTGCCAGTGACGATGGATTACGCGGCTGGCCGGCTGAACTTTTACGTTAAAAACGGTGTGGTCTACCGCGTGAAGGTCGAAGGTCAATAAAACCAGCGGAGTTTAGCTTGACTTGCTGTGGTGATCCCGGCGGGGGTCGAACCCGCGATTTTCTGGATGAGAACCAGACGTCCTGGACCACTAGACGACGGGACCATCATAGAAAGTCAAATTGCTTATAAATTAAGCACGAATTACTGTACCAGAACAGAGGTAAAATGTCTAGTCGTTCTTATACTTCCAAGCCCAATACTTCTGGAGAATCCAGTCGAAACGCCAGGCTATGGGGTTGTAGACGAAATCACGGGCGCGCATGTACTCCTCTTTGTAGCCACCAAAACTGCGCTTGAATTCACTGTAGCCATTGCGCGGGTGCGAGGCTTTGCGGTTTTTGTCGCTGACGATTCCCCAGAAATTGTAGCGCTCGACTTCCGGCCGATGTTCCATGAGGTATTTCATTATTTCAACGTGGAGTAGGTGCGGAATACGCAGTTCCTTAAACAATTCGGTACTGGCGCCGTGCAAGTAGCTTGCCTCACGGCCATACATGGTAATAAGCGCTGCCGCGACGACTTGGCCGTCTTTTTCGGCAAGAAAGACTTTTTCGTAACCTTTTGGCGCGAGCTCCGCGAATTGTCGCTGTAAGTGCGTATCGCTACCACCAACCATGTTTTTTCGCTCCCTGAGGCCTTCAAGAAGTTTCGTGAGCGTCTCGAGGTCCTTGGGGCTGTCGCTGACACGGACGGTTGCGCCGTCCCGCTTTGCACGGCGCAGGTAGTACGGAACGTTTTTGCGCATGCCGTGCTCTTTCATCCAACTGAGCAGACTTTCTTCGTCTTTTTGTAAATCAACACACCAGACTCGTTCCGCCTGGCTGAATATTGCCGCTTGCCGAGGATGCAGCTCGTCAATGGCTGCGACCGCTGGGTCGCTATGCGTGAGGTCGGGATCGACTTTAAAGAACGCCCCGCCTTTCGCTTTGACGTAATTGTTGAGCGCGTTGTAAGCGTTCTTAACATGCCGTTTGTCGCTGTAGTCCATGGCGATACCGCGTGGTGTGTACCAGTAGTATTTGCCAATATGAAGCGGCCGTATGGCAATTTGGCAAACGCCCACGAGGGTATCTCCGTCATAGACGCCGAGCCGTTCAAATCCTTTCATCTCAGCGCGCATTACCTCGCCCCATTCCCAGGTGTGCATGAATGTCAGGTGTGGTTTTAGCGCTGGTTTTGCGAGGAACTCACTATACACTTTTTCATCATCAATTGGTTGCACGGCGAATGACATCGACTATCTCCTTTGCTTCTTTGGTCGTTATGAGCGTTGGCAGGTTAAGAATGCGTGCGGATATGTCCTCGGCTATTGGACAAAGGTCACGGTCATAGTTGTACTGCTTTGCGTCTAAGACGCCTGGGAATAATGTTGGTTGGTACCATTTGCCACTGTAGTGGCCGTTGGCGCGCAGTGCTTTGAAGAGCTTCTCTGCTTCCGCGTGGCTGCCGCACAGGAGCGGAAAACGAACGGGCGCATATTCATCTGGCATATTTTTTGCGAGGGTAAATTTGTCCGGGAGGTCGTTTTTATAGACGCTTGCTGCGTTTGAGCGTTTCGTAAAGATGGACTCGTAGGCTTGGAGGCCGCTGAGCATCGCTTTTAACATGAAAGCGCTTGGTGTCGCTGGCGAATCGTGGTTTCTGCCCTTAAGCTCATCGGGCATAATGGCTGGCTGGAACAGCCCGGTGCTAACAAAGAGCGAACGCAGTGATGGCTCAATAAACCTGGGCGTGTGGTTTAGCAGGCGGTTAATGGTTTTGTAGCGTTCTGCCCGCCGCGTTTGCTTTTGGCTTATGGGCGGCAGGTTCCCCAGAGTGCTCTGGAGGAGCTCCCGAAGTGGAGCGTCACGCATTTTGGGGTTAACCCAGACAGCGCCGCCAAACTTTGTTGGCAACATCTTTTCAACGCCAAAACTGTGGATTGAAACGTCTGCAAGCGGTTTGCCGTTTGCCCGCGCCATCATGCCAATATGGTGCGCCGAATCCTCTATAAGGAGTAGCTTATGGGCGTCGGCGAATTCTCGCGCGCCTTGCATGTCACAATCGATACTAAAACTGTGCTGCATAATAAGTGCTCGCGCCGCGCTACTTGCTTCTAACTTTGACGTATCCAGCGAAAAATCCGCGTAAGAGGTGTCTATATACGCTGGAATGTGGCCAGCGCTGAGAATGGGGTTGATAGCTGTCGCACAGGTGAACGGTTGCGTAATGACTTCACCACCCCCATGCTGTCTATGAAGCGTCGCAAGGACCGCCTCGATCCCCTGGCGGGCGCGAACTACCAAGAACCAATCTTCCGGTTGGGTATCAGTGAGGCGCGCGAGTTCCGTTTGAACATCGCTCATGAGTGCTGTTGGTGTTCGCATTGATACTCTAATTATACACGCCTCAGGTCGCTTACGCTTGCGGCGCGGACGCTTCGTCGTCGACAGCGGACATTTGACCTATGATGTCGAGCAATTTGCGCGGGGTTATGTCGGCTTTTATGAGATACCCGTCGGCTTCGGCTTCCATGGCTTCACGCGACTCGTCCTCTTGGTCGTAGTTTGTCAGGACGATAATGCGGCTCTTGGCTATAAGGTCACCCTTTGGGCTTTTGCGGAGCGAATTTAAGACTTCTATACCGGTTTGCTCTGGCAACATGATGTCAAGTAATATGAGGTCGTAGGTACGAATACTCGCAGCAGCGAAGCCTTCGCGGCCGGTCGTGACCCAGTCGACAACATAGCCGTTGTTCTTAAGCGACCGGACGTACATTTCGCCGATAAACCGGTCATCTTCTATAACGAGTACTGAATTGATTTTTCCCATGGCTATCCTTTAAACATGGTGTGATTTTTTATCCAACCACCACCGTTACTTATAATACTCGCATTTGAGTTGTTTGAGGCCAGTAACTTGTCGGCAACAGTGCTGTAAATAGGAATTGCAAAGGTAAATACGCTGCCCTCGCCTTCTTTCGAACGGACACCAATGCTGCCGCCATGACTTTCCACAATAGCTTTCGAAATGTAGAGGCCGAGGCCTGTTCCTGAGAAATTCTGGCGCGTTCGGTGAGAGCGGTAGAACTTCGTGAAAAGGCCACTAACAACAGGGGCTGGCATACCCATGCCATGGTCCTGAACAGAGCATTTAACAAAATCGCCGGCCACTGCTGCTGGGACCTGAACGAGCCCACCCTCATGGGAGTACTTTATGGCATTGTCTATGAGATTTGCGAGTACTTCACTGAGGCTGGCGCGGTCGGCCGCTATGGTCGGCAGGTCCTTAGGGATGTTTATTTGCAGCATGCGGTTTTGCGTGCTGGCGCGTAGCGCTATATCTGGTTCTATCATAGCGTAGATATCCGTGAGAGTGTCTTCGCGCAGGCTGAGCTTTAAGTGGCGTCGGTCATAGCGGGCGACGTTAAGGATGTTATTTATATAGCCAGAGAGTCGCGCAGCTGAAACCTTAAGCCGCTCAAAGAGCGCCACTTGGTCGGGCTTGAGGTCACTCGCAAGCTCATCTTGCAGGACATCGAGGTAGCCATGGATAACAGTAATAGGTCCACGGAGCTCGTGGGCGGCAAGCGATATAAAGTCCATGTCGTCCTCGCTTTGAGTGTAGTGATCGGTGCGGTCTATGGCTATAAGTATCGTTTCTATGCCATGGGTGTCATTACCGTTATACTGACCGAATATGTCGTAAACCTTGCGGTTTCTCTCTCCCGGCAATGTGTTCTGAATGTGATTCCAAAGTTTTGATTCACTAATGCTCCGTTCGGTGGCTTTCTTTACCCACTCGTCAAACGTATCGCTCGACTCAAACATAAGCTGGATTGATTGGTGCCCATTCTCGTCGGCTAGGGTCGGCGCGGCTTTGTTTGCGTAGACGATTTCCTGCTTCTCATTGAGCGCAATAACACCTATAGGCAACTCTTCAAGCAGCGAGAGCATAATTTTTTGCTCACCAGCGTCTTTGTCGCTCAGATTTGCTTGCGGCTTTAGGCTAATTGCGAGCCGGTATATAACGTCAAGCATGTCCTTCATGCCGTCTTTTTCGTAGTGGGTTCCATTGACATTTGGAGGGGTCAGATCATTGGCTTGCCCTGAGACGTGCGTCACAGCCCGCGTGAGAATATCGAGTGGTGCGAGTGCGGAAGGTAAAACAACAATAAGTGTAAGGACCTGTAATACAAATAGTGGCACCGATAGCAGCAAACCCATGGCGGCGTCGTGACTCGCAAGGTACAGCACATAGCCGAAAATGGCGGTGGTAACTATAATCATCCCAAACCACGCGGCGCGGACGCGTCGAGCATGGTTTTTCGAGTAATCAGCCAGCCTTACTGCCATGATACGTTTTTATCATTCCCCACCGTTGTAATCCAGGTCTGTCCACGAACGGGGCTAATTTCCTTGCCCGCGGCATCTTTTATAAACAACTGACCTTTCGCGTTTTCTTTTGACCACGTTCCTTCCGTGACGGTGCCATTCTGAAAGACGTACGCCTTACCACTACCAGATGTCGCGATAGTCATGTGGCTGCCGTCTGAAGAGAGCGAGATATTTGTCTTCAAAGCTATAACAACTTTCGGGGATATTTGACCTTTCTCACGGTCCGTATGCGCAACGCCGCCTTGCTTACGGTCATAGGAGTTTGTCGTCTTGTTGTAGCTATAGCTAACGGAGAATATGCCACTCGAGACGTCTATTTGTATTTGGGTTGCGTCGGGCGCTTCAACTGCTCTGCCATTGACGCGAGGCGCAAAGCTGAACGTACTGGTCGTATGATTCTTGTTGGCGTTTAGGGCGTCAAGCTTGTCAAAGTTCGTGTAAACATTGTGAGGTGCCGCGCGGTCCGTAGCGCGCCAGTAGTAACTTCCGTTGAAGAACTGGTCAATATCGACGCCGTAGTTCCCAGAACGAATCATGCTCAGTGCTTCTGGGCTCCCACCGACATGGGCGACACTTGGGTCAAAGGCAGCAGCCCAATCGGCGTAGTACGGCCTAAGGCTACGGACTGGCCCAACGAGGCTTGGACGTGAATTCTGGTAAAGGGCTATAAACCTCGTGATACCACCTTCGGCGACAGCCTCAAACACAACGTCTGCCTCTGCGAGACCGGATTGCGGCCGCGCGTCGGGGCTGTTTTCTATCATAACGGCGGTAACAACATGTTTTGTCGCTTCTTCATTTGCGACTTCTATACCGTTCAGCGGTGAGTAGTATTTTATGGGTATTCGTGGTGCGGCAACAGATGACATGTCTGGTTTTGGCTGAGTGTGCATCCACCAAAGCAGCCCACCACCTACGGCCAGTATAAGGAAAACAGTAATACCAAAGATTACTTTCTCTTTCCTGGTCGTCGGGCCACGTCTGAAAAATCGCTTCTTTTTCTTAAAACTGAGTGGTTTTGCCGGTTCGGTATCTTTAGGAGGAAACTCTGGAGACGCTTCGCCTTCAATCTCAATAGTATCCTCGAGTTGCTTCTCGTAGCTATTCATACATAGCAGTATAGCAAACTGCTTATGATAAGTGCAGGGGTTTATAGACTGGCGAGACGTGCCAGAGTTCGCTCTTTTCCTATGAGGGCGAGCGTGTCGTTGAGTTGTGGGCTGAATGGCGCCCAAGTTGTGACGATACGTATGAGACTGAACAATATGCCGGGTTTTTGTCCGGTCATCTCGAGTAGTTGGTTGAGCGTTTCCTGGATGGATTCGCTTGTCCAGTTGTCTATGCTCTCAAAGGCTTGCTTGGCTTGGTTTATAAGCGCTGCGCGCTCTTCGGCGGATAACTTCTTCAGCTGTTTATTATCCTCTATAAGCTCAGGTGTTGGAGCTGGCTCGTCAAAGAAATAACTCGTGAGGAGTGGTAAATCTTTGAATGTTTTGAGTCTGTCTTGGACAAGCGCGAGGACCTGTTTCTTGTAGCTTTCAGGGTGTTTCTTCGCACTTTCCGGCCAGAAGTATTCTATGCGGTCGCTGAGTTCATCGAGCGATAATTCGCGTATAAAATGTCCGTTCATCCAAAGGAGCCGCTTTTCGTCAAACCGAGCGCCGCTTTTTTGAACGCGGCCCAGGCTGAACTCCTGCACAAGCTCGTCCATAGTGAAGATCTCCTGCTCCGTGCCATCGTTCCAGCCAAGTGTGGCTATGAAACTCACCATCGCCTCGGGCAGGTACCCATCACGTATGTAGTCCAGGACGTCTTTCGCGCCGTCGCGCTTGCCCAGTTTCTTGTTCCCCTGTTCATTCATGATATGTGGCATATGCGCGAATATTGGGAGGGGCCTGCCCCTCCGCTGCGACGATGAAGTTAATTCCTCGTCTTGCTCCTCCCCCTGAAGCTCGCGCGAGCGCTCGTGTCCC
>CAXYYW010000019.1:0-10066 GCA_964293235.1 uncultured bacterium
CAGCAAAGTCACCTGACTCGCGCAGCTTTCCAGCAATCTCTTCAGCAATCTCCCGCGGATTTCTACCCTGTTTTCCAGCAAGCTGCAACGCAACGTTTGTTGCAAAATCGCCAAATTGCGGTTCAGGCCGCGTTAGCGCCACCGGCTCATCAAGCTCAAGTATAGTCTTTATCTTAAGTATTGGGTCGTTCACAGTCTGTATTATAACAGAGGTGATACAATAGATGCTATGCAACTCTTGGAATACCAGGCAAAAACACTACTCGCTGACGCCGGTGCGGCTATACCGACCGGCTTTGTCGTGCGATCTGAAGATACCCTCGGCGAGCTTCCCTTTTCGTTCCCTGCTGTTGTTAAGAGCCAGGTTCCTGTTGGTGGACGTGGCAAACTAGGTGGTGTCAAACTCGTACACACCCAGGATGAGCTCGAAGTGACCAGACGCGAAATTGAAAATCTAGAAATCAAAGGGCACAAACCGTCAGCCGTCCTCATCGAACAAGCCCTCGACATAGACCGTGAGCTGTATCTCTCGCTTCGAGTCAATCGTGACCTTAGGCGCGTCGAATGGATCGCGTCGAAGGAAGGTGGCGTCGAGATAGAATCACATGGTGGCGGTGTGCTCGTGATACCAAAAGACGATGCTAGTACGTCAAAACGAATCGCTAAGTTATTCAATATAAATGAGTCCACCATCAGTGACCTTCTTACATCCTTAGAACGCTGCTTTTTTGACAACGACCTATTACTCCTTGAGGTGAACCCGCTCGTTGTCACAAAGACTGGTGAGCTTGTCTGTGCTGATGCAAAAATTACAGTCGATGATAATTCCCGTTTCCGTCACAAAGATTTTGGCTGGCCAGAGCCCGAGCACATCAAGCCGCTCGGTGGAACTATCGGCGTTATAGCAAACGGCGCCGGCATGGCTATGGGTACCATGGACGCTATATTTGCTGCTGGCGCTCATCCCGCAAACTTTCTCGACATTGGCGGCGGCACCGGTGAAGACGTGTTTGTAAAGAACCTAAAAGAAATCACTGAACTGCCGGACGTTACGAGTATCATTGTCAACATATTTGCCGGCATAACCCGTTGCGATGACATCGCCCGCGGCATCATCGCCGCAAAAGAGCAGCTCCCTGGCCTCGTCCCGCTCTTTATACGACTTGAAGGCACAAACCGAGACAAAGCCGCCGAGCTCTTGTCTGAAGCTGGGATAGAAATGCAACCGAGCCTGCAAGCCTGTATAGAGCTGGCTTTGAAAGAAGAAGAGAAGAAGTCGCGGCAGATAAGAGGAGCCGAAAACGACCGCTCGCCCATGTCCCGAGAAGTCACTCAAGGCGTAGTGCAGCCAGAGAGCGACCTGACGGAACCAGTGTCGTTCCCTGCGCGTAACGGTGACTTTGAGGGATATGGGCGAAAAGGGAGCGAAACAGGCAGCCTATTCACCAACCAAAACGTCATTATTCAAGGCATCACTGGCCATCACGGCGCGTTCCATACTGATCAAATGCTACAAGCTGGCACACATATCGTGGCCGGCGTCACTCCAGGCAAGGGCGGCGAAGAGGTCCACGGCGTGCCAGTGTACAACTCAGTCAAAGAAACAGTCGAGAAGCATGCAGCGAGCGCTTCGGTCATATTTGTCCCTGCCCCGTTCGCAAAGAATGCGGCATTTGAAGCTATGGACGCCGGCATCCAGCTCATCGTCATCATTACCGAAGGCATACCGGTTCATGACATGCTTGCTATCCATGAACACGCCGTAGTGACGAACACAACAATCATTGGGCCAAATTGTCCAGGGTTCATAGTTCCTGGCAGTCACAAACTTGGCATTATAGCCTCACACATCACCTCACCCGGACATGCAACGGTCATCTCCCGTTCTGGTACGCTTACCTACGAACTTGCCGACGCGTTGACGAAAAAAGGTATTGGTCAGCGACTCATACTTGGCATAGGTGGCGATCCTGTTCAGGGCATGACGTTCGTGGAGGCGCTCGATATTGCACAAAATGACCCTGAAACCAAGCAAATACTCCTTGTTGGTGAAATTGGTGGTGAGGGTGAAAATCTCGCAGCTGACTATATAGCTGAGCATGTCACGAAGCCCGTGTACGGGCTTGTCGTTGGGCACTCTCTGCCCGCCGGGCAAACATTCGGCCATGCCGGCTCTATAGTCGGCAGCAAGGGTGAATCGGCCACCGAAAAAACTGCCTACATGACAAGCAAAGGCATTCACATGAGCCAAACACTCGACGAACTTATCCAATCCATCGTATAAATGGCCTCTGTTATGCTTGTGCTTGACATCTGTTAGGACGACTGCGAAAATACCAAGCCTATGGATGAGCTTCCTTCTGAGCATATCGGTATTGTTAACGGGGCCGAGTATGGACCAGTTGATGACGAACGAGAAGGATTCCTGGAGTTTCTATTTTCTGATGTCTTTACTGAATGGCTAATTCTTCATCTTCCTAAAAGGAAACAAAGTGTGAGTTCCGTTGTAAGAGCACTTTTCAATGAAAGTATGCTCAGCCCAGGCGAGGATCGTAAGCACGTTCTTGATAAAGAGTTGTTTACGGCACTTAAGATAAGGTTATCCGAGCTACGGAACCTAGGCATACTCCGAAACGGAGGGCCTAAAGGTTATGTCGATATACGCAGGCAGGCAGCAACAAAATGGCTGCAGGCTTATTATGCTAGGGATTTGCAAAATAGGACTGAGAGCGCCACAAACCACAAAGCTCCTACTGAAACAGCGTCTATAAGAGCGCTTGGCTCAACCGCGATACCAAACACTGCTCATATACGATCAGAAGGTGCGGATACAGAAGCATATTCACCAGCACAAGATCCAAAAACAAAAGAGTTTATTGCCGATATAAGACGCGGTCAAGCTGTTGGCCCGGGAATCGGCAGTCAAAGAAGTCGCAGAAATCGATAGTTACTTATTTCAGCGCTTTGATAAACCCGAGGAACAGTGGGTGCGGACGAGTTGGACGTGAACGAAATTCCGGGTGCGCTTGGGTTGCGACAAAGTGTGGATGGTCCGCCCCCTCGACGAATTCAACGAGCGTGCCATCTGGTGACTGGCCGCTTATAGCGAGGCCGCCCTTCTCTATATGGTGCTCGTATGCTCGATTCACTTCGTAGCGATGTCGGTGCCGCTCGACGACATCGGTTGCTCCGTATAACTTCTGAACCTTTGAACCCTTCACGAGCTTCGCTGGATAATCCCCAAGGCGCATTGTCCCGCCAGTCGCTTCTTTGCCCTTTTGATCTTCCATGATGTAGACGACTTGATGCTTCGCGGCTGCGTTCAGCTCACCACTCGTCGCATCAAGCTCGCCGCCGCGCCTTGCCGCTGCAATAACCGCAACCTGCAAACCGAGACAAAGACCGAGATATGGCTTTTTCTTTTCCAGCGCAAACTTTGCGGCAAGCACTTTGCCCTCGACACCGCGCGTGCCAAACCCGCCTGGGACGAGGAGACCGTCGTATTTCTTCAGCTGCGTGTCGCCTTTTTTCTCGAGCTCCTCGGCACTTACCCATTCATAACGCAGCTCAACACCTTCGTGCCATGCTGCCGCCTTCAGAGCCTCAAGAACTGAGATGTACGTATCTTCATTGTCGAGATACTTCGCGACTATGCCCACATTTACAGATCTCTTTTTCTCATTTGTTGCTTTTTTGACAATATCCTGCCATGAGGCTAAGTTTGGCTTCTTCCCCTTAAGGCCGATGAGCTTCATGACCTCCTCGTCAATTTTCGCCTCGTACAGTGACAACGGCACGCGCAGCACTGTGTCGGCATTTGGCAGCACGACGACTCGCTTTTCTGGTACACCACCGAACAGGCTGAGCTTCCGAACTATAGAATTATCTGGCGTTTCCTCAACTCGAGCCACAATGACATCGGGGCTGATACCGAACCCCCGCAGATCTTTCACTGCGTTCTGCGCCGGTTTCGTCTTGAACTCCTTGCTGGCCTTCAAGTACGGCACATAGACAACGTGCACGAACGCGACATGTCCGGCGTGATGGCTAGCAAATTCACGCATCGCTTCGACAAATCCAAGGCCCTCATAGTCACCAACCGTGCCGCCGAGCTCAACGATATGTACGTCACTTCCCTTGCCCGATTCGGCGATAGTATCTTGTATGAGCGTCGTCAGGTGTGGCACGAGCTGGACTGTTTTGCCAAGGAATTTACCAGAGCGTTCGTCCTCTATAAGCTGCTTGTAGAGCCGGCCAGACAATGTGATACTGTTGCGCGTCGTCTCCTCGTCGAGAAATCGTTCGTAGTGACCGAGGTCGAGGTCAGTCTCCGTCCCATCTTTCGTCACAAAGCACTCTCCGTGCTCGGCTGGGTTGAGTGTCCCAGCATCGACATTGAGATACGGGTCACATTTTTGCATAGAGACTTTGAGGCCCCTTGCTTTCAGAAGCGCGCCGAGGCTCGCCGCGGTTATCCCTTTACCAACGCCCGATATTACCCCACCGAGAACGAACACATACTTTGTCACCGTTCTTCTCCTGTTTTATGTAAATAAAAAATGACCTTTAAACGGTCAGTTTCAAGCGTCGGCGAGCTGGCGTCATATTTTACATAACCCCGACTCGACACGAATTGCTTCATGTATACAAAGTATACCATATGTTTTGGCGGAGAGAACAGGATATCGGCTAAAGCCTCCTCCGCTTGCTTGCTCGAAAAATACTTTGTGCTTTTCTCGCTGCACTGCGCTACGCCGAACCCTGCGACTTTTGTTCCACAAAAGCATCGCAGATTCAAAACTTATTCATCAAGATAAAATAACGACCCGAAGGGTCATTCTTTTATCTTGGCGGAGAGAACAGGATTCGAACCTGCGATACGGTTGCCCGTATACACGCTTTCCAAGCGTGCGCCTTCAACCACTCGGCCATCTCTCCATACTTCACATAGTATACAGGAAAATTTCAGCTTGTTCCCCTTGTGCTAATTTTGTGTTGTAATAATGTCCCAACTCTCTTGTGCTCCCTGTTGTAAGCGGCCTATACTAGAAGTGTATGGCAAGGAAAAAGAAAGGCGATCAGACCGCCGAGTTCCCCGTGATTGAGCTCAAGGAGCTTGTGAAAGAGTACGGTGTCGACGAGACACGTATACGGGCACTCGACGAGATAAACCTCACCATAAATAAGGGCGAGTTTGTCGCTATTATGGGCCCGAGTGGCTGTGGCAAAACGACTCTTTTGAATATTCTAGGCCTACTCGACAGCGCATCTAGTGGAGAGTATGCCCTCGATGCCCGCCCGGTCGAAGACCTTTCAAGTCGAGCTCGAGCCGTTATACGTGGCAATCAAATTGGCTTTGTTTTCCAAAGTTTCAACCTCGTACCGAGACTCAATGTCATAGAGAACGTCGCTCTTCCGCTTAACTACAAACGTGGTTTTCGTTACAACAAGCTCCGTAAGGCAAGCAAGATTTTGACAACCTTTGAGCTCCACGAACGCGAGTACTATATGCCCCACCAACTCTCTGGTGGCCAGGTGCAACGGGTTGCTATAGCCCGGGCCCTCGTCAATACGCCATCTATTATCCTCGCCGACGAACCGACCGGAAATCTTGACAGCAAGAGCAGCGAACTCATCATGAACGAGCTCCGCGACATCCACCGCCGTGGTAATACCATCGTCATGGTGACACATAACCCTGATCTAACAAGCTACGCAAGTCGCATTATTCAGATGAAGGACGGGCGAATCGCAAAAGACAGCGCGAAACGCAAGCCTTCCACAAAGAAACAGCGTAAGCGCGCACTCAACTCGTACTTAAAAGATGCTGTGGAGAAAGCATATAGTGAGGAGAACAACTCATGAGCCTATCGTATCGCATCGCACTTCAGTCGCTCCGCATGAGCCGCGTCCGCACCGGGCTCACAACGCTCGGCATTATCATAGGCGTGGCGTCAGTCACGCTTATCCTCGCTCTCGGCAGTGGCGCTGAAAACAGCGTTCGCACCCAAGTTAGCAAACTCGACGATAATGTCATCCTCGTTACCTCGGGCGCCGAAGCCTCCCTCGTCGAAACGGCTCAGCGCTACAATCCCTACGGCATTAGCGCAACAACATCACTCACTGAACAAGACTTCAATACGATTCGTCTCGACAAGGACATCGACCAGATCGCGCCTATTATGGTACTCGGTGGCAGCGTTCTCGGCCCCTTTGGTACTCGCTCAAATGTACCAATTGTCGCGACGACACCGGACTTCGCAACCATTCTCAATCTCGGTATGAGCACTGGCGCATTCGTGGACAACACAACCACGCGTGATACCGCCGTACTCGGCTCAAAACTCTCAAGCAGCCTCTTCGGCGGTGACAAAGTCCTCGGCCAGGAGTTCACCATAAAAGGGCGTGTGCACACCGCCGTAGGTGCATTGAAACAAACCGACACGCCCATTAACCTCTCCGGTATAGATCTCGACAATGCTGTCTTCATAAGCTTCGACGATGGCAAGAGCTACAACCAAGGCGTTGCTCAAATCCAACAGATGCTTATAACCGTGAAAGAGCCCTCAAAGCTAGCAGCGGTGCAAGCGAGTATAGAAAAAACTTTGCTCGCAAACCACAAGGGCGAACATGATTTCACAGTTTTCGCAGGTCAAAATGTTGCCGAGCATGGCAACGCGTCATTTCGCGCCGTCGTCGTCATGACCACTCTCGTCTCGACCGTGACACTCATCGTCGGGGGTATCGGGATCATGAACATTATGCTCGTCGGTGTCAGCGAGCGAACACGCGAAATCGGCATCAGAAAAGCCCTCGGGGCCACCAACGGCCACATACTCAATCAATTCCTCATAGAGGCGCTTATCATGTGTGGCGTCGGCGGTATCTTTGGGCTTGCTATTGGCTATGGTCTCGCCTTCCTCATCGCTATGCAGCTCTCCTTCCAGCCAGCGCTCACCTGGCAAATTGCCGCGACAGGACTTGGCATGGCCTTTGCGGTTGGTATCCTCTTCGGCCTCTACCCTGCCATAAAAGCCGCTCGCAAAGACCCTATAGAATCGTTACGGCAATACCACTAGAAATCCTCCTACCGTTGACCCCATCATGGTTATTCATTACAATAAAGCATAATTGTTTATGAAATATGCACGACTATACACTCTTGGAGTTGACTGATTATGCCTCGTCTACCCGTCCCAGGACAAGACGAGGGTCAGTGGGGAGATATCCTAAACGAATATTTGCTACAATCCCACACGGCTGACGGCACACTTCGCACCGACTCCGTCTCCGCCGCCCAGATTGCTCCTGGAACTATTACTGAAGCAAATCTAACCTCGGCGGTCCGTACGAAATTAAACTCAATAGATGGCGCAACAGGGCCAACAGGCCCAGCTGGTCCCCAAGGAGCAACGGGCGCTACCGGCAACCTAGGCGAGATGGGCGCAACAGGACCAGCTGGAGCGACTGGTGTAAGCGGTGCGACTGGCATGACCGGCTTGCAAGGTCCGACAGGCCCCGTGGGGCCGAATGGCGTCCCGGGGGCGACGGGACCAATTGGCGGCACTGGAGCAACCGGCCCCGCAGGGAGTGGTCTTGTACTCGGGGGCACGACGCATCAGATACTCGCAAAGAAGACAAATGCAGATTTTGATACCGAGTGGGTTAATCCGCCATCAGCGATTGGCATTCCAACAGGCGGCTCCTCGGGGCAGATGCTTGCGAAATTGTCGGCAACAGATTATGACGTCACATGGACTGATCCGGCCCAAACAGGCGAAGCAACAAACGGCCTGCCTGCAGGCGGGGCCACAGGTCAGATTCCTGCTAAATCGTCAGCGGCAAATTACGATGTTGCATGGGTTGACCCCCCAACGGCAGTCACCGGGCTTATGCGATACCTTGGCGACTATCAAAACGGCGATAGTTATACGACTGGCTCAGTCGTAAAAGCAAACTCAGCACTCTATATGGCACTCGAGACCACGACTGATTCTCCGGTTGACATGTCAAGTATCGGTACGCCCTCAACAGCAGTTGACGGTAGCGCGTGGACGCAAAACAACGTCGCTTCAGTAGCGGCCGGTGTCGTCACGCTTATAGCTGGCACTAGTAGAACGTACGCGTCACTTATTTGCAGTGAAGTATTCACCTATACTCGACCGATGGCTGTACAGATACGAGGCACGACAGCAGGCGGCGCCGATGAGCTCTATATTGGCATCATCAGCGGCTCATCATCCCCCTCACTCGGCACGACGTCGGGACTCGCCGAGCAGGCAACCTTTACGGGAGTCGGGCTTGATATTTACAATCGCAAATACACTTGCTACGTCAACGGCGTTAAAAACGCTCTCATGTTCGCTATGAGTTCAGGAACCAATGATGATACGTTTACCGCCTTAATAGGCATCGACACGGTTCAGATTCTCAACTCATCTCAAACAGTATTGGGAACATGGAGCTCGACCGGCACTCCAAATATAGGCAGTACATTCCGACCAGCCTTCGGTGCTCGTACCGGTGGTGCAACCGGAACATTTAAAGTCTATGGCACCCCTACCCTAACCGCACCCTCAGGCAAATGGGTTAAGATGACCGGCAGCATTTCCTGATACAGCACCTGACAGTATATTGACATTTTGTAAAGCTTATGCTAGTATAAAACCATGCAAACAGCAAAAACAAAAATCTTCCAGTCTCTTGTTGTCGGTATCGCGTGCGTTGTCGCCTTCTCCGTTTTCTTGCTATCAGTCCATGCGAAAGATGTCGTCCAGTGTAGAGAGCTCACTAACCCCGGCCGTGTCGAATACCATGCAGCAAGCAGCGACGTGACCGATAAGGCTATTAGCGAACTGCACGACCACGTCGACAAGCAGGTTTTGAAAACATTTGCGAAATCATTTGGTGACAACTACACCATGTCCAGAGGGCGCGAGGAAAATTACGTGCCTGAAGTTGAAAAAGATCCTGGAATTCTTGGACGACTCGAGGAAACATTCCTTATGTGGCGCATCTACGCTAGTCTTCCCTTCGCTGTTTAAATGGCTTCAAGCTCACGACCAAGTCGTGATTCAAGCTCGCGCTGAGTTTCAAGCTCGGCGCGAGTTTCTTCAACAATCTTCTTTGGGGCTTGTTTGACATAGTTCTCGTTTGAAAGACGGTTTTCGAGCTGCATAATGCGCTGCTTGCACTCAGCAAGGCGCGTTTCAAGCTTTCCTTGATGCTCATACAGAACGTCAGAAGCGACCTCCAGCCACGCTTCCCTATTTGGAACGGCTATGCGGAGCCCTTCTGGGCTTTCAACGCGCTTGACGGCCTCCAGGCCAGCGAGACGCGTAATAACATCGGCATTGTCGGCAACGAGACTGTCGTTTTCATAGAGCAGCGTTTGTTTTCCACCCGGCAGCTCCTTGGCGACGAAGCGCGTCTCCACAACCAGATCCTTCAGCTTTTCAAATTCCTCTGCGGCAATGCGATCATAGTCTGGCTTTTTCGGCCACGAGGTGGTGATAAGCAGTGGTCGCTCCCCCTCTATGGTCGTCCAGATTGTTTCGCTGACAAATGGCGCGAAGGGGTGGACCAGTTTTAGCATGTTCTCGAGTACCCAGCCAAGCACACTTTCGTTCGGCTGCTGTTTCGACGCCTCGAGATACCAGTCTGCGACATCATTCCACACCGTGTGATACACGAGGTCGGCCGCCTCTGCAAATCGATATTTTTCCATGAGACTATCGATATTCTTGCGCGCCTCATCAAGACGCCAGAGTACCCAGTGATCGGCAAGTGTTTCGGGCTTCGGCTTTGTGTCCCCAAAATCTTTAAGCTGTGGCTCAATAAACCGGGCTATATTCCAGAGTTTGTTGCAAAAATTCCGCCCCGCCACCACTGTCGCTTTCGAAAATGCCTGGTTCATGCCGGCCGTTCGGTTCATGACAAGCCCAAGTCTGAGCGCATCTGAACCGTACTCGGCAATGCTTTCCATGGGGTTAATAACGTTGCCCTTGCTCTTGCTCATCTTCTGATTATGCTCATCGAGGACGAGGCCATGGAGATACACGTCTTT
>CAXYYW010000020.1:0-9887 GCA_964293235.1 uncultured bacterium
CTTGAAAACGCACCCATGGCATTTGAAAACACCACCGCATTAAAGACGCCACTATGGCCCGCATACCAGTCAGGATTCGCGTTTGCGGTCTCGTAGTAATGCCCTAATTGCTTATTCCACTGCTTTTCTTGGTTGAACAGGACGGCGTATGGCAGTACTCGTTCGTAGAGTTTGATAAGCTGAGCGCTATCTGTACCGTTCGCTACCTCCGCAACTTTTTCAGCTCCTTCTGGGCTTTGTAGCATTCTTATGCGATCTTCCTCGGCAACTTCTATATACATTTTAAGGCCTTCGACATAGCGCTTAAGTGCAAGGCCCTCGTCGGTAATTTGCTTACAGGCAAAGGACAAGCCAAAGACTATAAGTGCTGCTACAAAAACAAATGGCGAAAGTGTCAGTACCGTCACGACCAGCAGCACTCGTGCGGTTTTCCTTGCCCATGTCTTCATTGCACCGCTCTCAGCACGAAATGCGTACTCTCCTTCTATGAGTTTGTCGAGATCGGCGTCGTTATTGAGTGTTCGCGTATAGTACGCAGGATTGTTTTGCAAATCCTTAAGATTCATCCGACTCCCGAGAGACGGTAGCCCCCCGAATGTGTCTTTTAGTAGCTCCTGTTCTTCAGCCCTGAGCCCCTGGACATCCTGTACGACCTCTATCTCATACTGTGCGGCTGAGAACAACGTCTTCTCTTTAGCTTCATAGATTTTGATATAGTGACGAACCGCAAGATCAAGCATCTGCGCGGTCATAACCGCATGGTTATATCCTGCTACGCGCGCCGCCGTTGTCACGCTCGCATTTTTAGGTGGTAAGTATTCCGGCACGATAGTCCCAATTTCCTTGTCCCTGTTCAAGCGCTTCGTGTAGGCAATCGCAAACCAGATGAGAACAATAAACGAAAGCGGCGCGACGATAAACTGCACCGCAACCCAAATTTGAAGAAGTCGTTCTATAAACGTTGGCTCATACGCCGTAAACGTTCCTTTGGGGAACCCAAGCGCTACTGTGACACCCGCACCGTTGCCAATGTTTTCCGTGGAGCCACTATATGAAATTGTTCCGTCGGAGTTCTCTGTACCAACCAAACTGCACTCTCCGGCCACTCCCTGGCCGCCTTTGTAACAATTTGCTTCAGTGTCACTATTAACCATTGATTTGTCGAGCGTTAAGAGAACCGTCGTCTTTTCTATGGGCACTCGCCACTCCGTTCCTATAGCATCCCAGTACAGCTCGTCACGACCGGTGTCTGCATAGTATTTCGTGACATCGTGTTGGCGATATTTGATAACGTACGTTGTCAGCCCGTGAACATACGTATCGGCATCCCCTATACGCAAAGCATCTCCGCTCCAGTGATACGGCAGCGCTGAACCCGTACCGTCCGTGACACTTAGAAGCTCAAGTGAGGTATCGTGGCCGTCATAGTCTTTAACGAAGATTTTTTCGAGACCATGGTTCACATCGGCAGTTGGGAAATCGGCAACAATTGTCTCTGTTATACTAAGCACCGAGTGATTGTTCTCGTCCCGACTCAGCCTCATGTCGACGCCATAAGATGTAATCGTGTAATCATCCACACTAGCCGCATATGCAGGCATTGCCCCAAAGACGCCCAGCGCCAAAACCATAACCCCCAAGACAAGCTTTTTCATAATTTTATTGTAACAGAAGAGCGCTTTACAATTTTACTTCTGGGTAGAGATCTTTTGTCGTCTCGTCTATGTCACTTCTGAGCTGCGGGAACGGCACACCTTCACGAGCCGTCACGCCTTCAAATATCCAGAACACTCTCTCTGAGTAGCCCCAGCCACAAGCTGGCGGCATGCCGTATTCAAGCATCTCAACGAAATCAATATCAAGCATCATGGCCTCTTCATCGCCCGCATCGCGCATAGTCTGCTGCTCAACAAAGCGATTCAGTTGGTCGACGGGGTCATTCAGCTCACTAAAGCCGTTACCGAGCTCACTTCCAGCGATAATTGGCTGGAACCGCTGCACTACCCTGTCGTCTTCTGGGTTGGCCTTCGCGAGTGGGCTGATGAACTTCGGCGTATTTATGAGCCAAACGGGCCCCTTAACATCTTTGCGAACATTCTTCCAAAGTTTATCAATCCCACGCGGGATGCTGTCGGTTTTTTCGACCTCGAGGCCGTTTTCTTTCAGCTTCGCAGCCACTTCATCTATCGTTGTATTGTATACATCAACACCATAGTGCTCTTTAATAACGGTTGTATAGTCCCACACTTCCCACTCACCGCTCATATCGACATTGAACTCGCCGAGCTTGAACTGTAGCGTACCAAACGTCTTTTCCAGCACATCTTTGTACATGTCTTCCATGAATTTCATGCCATCTTGCCAGTTTGCATACGCCCAGTACCACTCCATGGCAACGTGCTCAGGCAAGTGTTCATCTGAATAATTTTCGTTTCGAAAACGCGCACCTATATCGTAGACTTTCTCAAAGCCCGCACCGAGTAGTCGCTTGAGCGGGAGCTCGTGAGAGATGCGAAGGTAGAAGTCTTGATCGAGAGCGTCCATGTGCGTCACGAATGGGTTTGCATCTGCCCCGCCCGTCGTGTGCTCAAGCACCGGAATGTTTACCTCTGTAAACCCGTTCTGATTCAGGTAGTCGCGCGTTGCCTGCCAAAACTTACTACGACGGACAAACCGTTCACGAACCTCTGGGTTCACATTCATATCAACATACCGACGCCGCAGACGCTCTTCTTTACTCGTAAGTTCTGTGGGCATTGGGCGTAGTGACTTCGCAAGCAATCTTAGGGTCTTTACCGCCACCGATATTTCGCCAGTCTTTGTCTTTACAACAGGGCCAGTTGCCTCGACAAAGTCACCGGTATCAAGCAGTGGCAATTGCTCCATACCAAGCACGCCGCGGGGAGAATCAAGTGGCGCCACGTCATCACTTGCAAGAAAAAGCTGAATGCTACCCGTATAATCGCGAACTACAAGAAACCCAAGCTTGCCAAACTTACGTATGGCCATAACTCGGCCCGCAACGGTCACTTCTTTATTCTCAAATTCATCAAAGCCCTGAATGATATCGCCAGCCATGGCCGTTCGGTGTGCTTCTGCGGGAAACGGGTTCACGCCAAGTTGTTTTAGCTCACCCAATTTTCTCAGTCGCTCGTCGCGGTAATCTTTCAGTGTTGCCATAGTACCCTCCAGTATATACCAACCTGGTATACTAAAGAATATGAGCACGACCATTATCTCAGTCGAACGATTTTCTATGTCATTCGGCGCAACAAAGGTCATAGACGACCTGTCATTTGATGTAAAACGGGGTGAAACATTTGGGCTGCTTGGTTCAAACGGCTCCGGAAAAACAACAACCATACGAGCTCTACTCGGTGCATACATCCCAACCAGTGGCACACTGACTATCGACGGCAAACCCTACAAAGTCGATGGCAAAGTGAAACTCGGCTACTTGCCAGAAGAACGAGGCCTTTACAAAAAAGAGACGGTTATAGATGTCATGATGTATTTTGGACGCCTCAAGGGCATGTCGGTACACGCCGCAAAAGAGTGGTCACTCGCCTTTTTGGACCGTGTCGAGTTGGGTGACAAAGCAATAACCCGCGTCGACAAACTCTCCGGTGGCCAGCAACAGAAGGTTCAGCTTGGAATCACTATCATGAACGACCCGGAGCTCCTGATTCTCGATGAACCAACCAAAGGGTTTGACCCAGTTAACCGCCGGCTCCTCATGACTATCATCGAGGAACATCAAGCAAAAGGCGCGACCGTCATAATGGTTACGCACCAGATGGAAGAAGTTGAGCGACTCTGTGACCGGATTATTCTTCTCAAAGATGGCAAAGCCGCCGCCTATGGCACGGTCAATGACGTGAAGAAGAAGTACAAGGGCAAGAGCCTAGATGATATCTTTGTAGAAATTTACGGAGGTCGCGACGATGCATAATCTAAGAACTGTTTTTAGCTTCGAGTTCATACGCACTATAAAGAAGAAGACGTTTTGGATAAGCGTTTTGCTCTTCCCTGTCATGATAGCGACTATCGCAGCTATAGCCTACGCGTCCAATAAGGCAACAGATCAGGCATTGCAACAATCACAGAATGAAAAATTCTCGCTGGCTATTACTGACGAATCAGGCCTAGTCTCGCCGAAGCTCATAGAAGCATTTGGCGCCACCGTAAAGCCCGATAAAGAAAGTGGCATCGCCGCCGTCAAAAGTGGCCAGGTCGATGCATTTTTCTATTACCCGGCAGATATTAGCAAAAACACTGTGGAGATTTACGCTCAAAACGCCGGGCTGTTCGATAATAGTAAATACGATGCCGTTGCAAAGCTATTGCTCGAACAATCCGTCAGTTCCTCTGTAAGTAGCGGTGTTAAAACCATCCTGCAAGGCAAGGTAACGACGTCTACCGTGACCTACAAAGACGGCGTAGTCTTTGATGGCCTGAAGAACATGATTGTCCCAGGAATCTTCCTCGTCCTGTTCTATTTTGTCATTGCCATGTTTGGCAACCAAATGCTCAACAGTACGGTCGAAGAAAAGGAAAATCGTGTCATAGAGATGCTTCTGACATCCGTAGAGACCCGCACGCTTATCATCGGCAAGATTCTCGCCCTCATTGCTCTCGGGCTGCTACAGGTCTTCCTCATACTCATCCCGACGCTCATCGGCTACATTATACTCAAAGATCAACTTTCCCTGCCAAGTCTTGATCTAAGCTCTCTTACCTTTGATTGGGGACATATAGCTGCGGGCTTTGCTATTTTCGCGCTAAGCTTCCTCTTCTTCACTGGCTTACTCGTCACTATTGGCGCTTCGGTGCCAACCGCAAAAGAAGCCGGGCCATTCATAGGCGCTGTGATGCTCCTTATATTTGGCCCCCTCTACGCCGCCTCACTCTTTGTATCGAGCCCAGGCGCTGGAATTGTCCAATTCCTAACATACTTTCCGCTTACGGCTCCAATTCCGCTCCTGTTACGGAATGCTGTGGGCAATTTACAAGTTCATGAAGTCCTTGTATCACTCGGTATTTTGCTTGTGTGCACCGTCTTCATCATAAATCTCGCCGTTCGAGTCTTCCGTTACGGAGCGCTTGAATACAGCCGCAAGCTCAGCCTCAAAGAGATACTCGGCCGCTAACAAACAAAATAGAGGCCAACTGGCCTCTATTTTTATTCGTATAAATCTTTAACGAACGGCTTCAATAGTATAGGTTGTTTCGCCTTTTGGCGTAGCGATAGTCACTTTGTCACCAGCCTTTTTGCCCATAAGCGCAGCACCTATCGGTGATTCGTTCGAAATCTTGCCATCAAGCGGATCAGCCTCTACTGGGCCAACAACCGTATAAGTTACTTTCTTACCGTTGTGCAAATCTACCGTGCTGCCGACGTGGACCTTACCGCCGCTTTTCGGCTTGATTATCTCGAAGTTCATGAGGATTTCCTCGATTTCAAGCACACGAGTCTCGACAATACCCTGCTCTTCACGAGCAGCGTCGTATTCTGCATTTTCACTCAAATCACCATAATCACGGGCAGCAGCTATCTTCTCAGCTATCTCAGCACGGCGCTCTTTAAGCTCTGCAAGCTCCTTTTCAAGTTCAACCTTGCCTTCAGGTGTAATCTGATAGACTTTCTTCATTTTCGTCTCCTTTCTGAAGTTTGGGCATAATATAAGGCGCGCTTACTTACTAGCGCGTCGTGGGACCATTTAGAAGTGTTGGTGCTTCTACCCTAGCTCCCCAAACTTTAGGACAGAACCAGTCTAGCAAGCCCCTTCACAGGTGTCAATATAGAAATTTTAGTATGATTGTGCGAAAATCCAACGCTCGGTCGCCGGCTCACCCGTAACAAAATCTACCCCTGTTGAGCCATCATTTTCAAGTCGGCAACGGCTTGATGCTTTCGTTTCGTCCTTCACGCGCTTTTCGACATCGGGATTGTCATTCCAGTACACTTCAACAAAGCCCTTGTGCTCATTCATAATGCCTTTAAACTCGTCATACGAGGTTGCTTTTCTGGTATTCTCATGAAGATATGTCGTCTGACCATCTAACATAGCCTGCTGAATATCCTCAAGCCACGTCGTAGCCTCACCAGAAAGCGAATCAAGCGAGACTTGCTTTTCTTCTCCCCCATAACGAGCCTTTAGAGTGACAACACTCGCTTCGACTTCTTTGCCGCCAATTTTCGCGACAAGCGGAACGCCCTTGACCTCCCACTTATTCACCTTGTAGCCAAAACTCTCATCATCACGTGAATCAACTACCGCTCGAATGTCCGCAGCCTTCAAGGCCTCGGCTATGCGTTCACAATAGTGGACGACCTCTAGTTCTGGACGAACTGGTACAATTGCGACCTGCGTCGGTGCCATGCGTGGTGGTAGTACGAGACCGTTGTCATCGCCGTGCGCGAGGATAAGACCGCCAATACTCCTCGTCGAGAAGCCCCAGCTGGTTTGCCACACGTATTGGCGCTCACCGTTGTTATCGAGAAATGAGATATCTTGAGCCTTTGAGAAATTCTGCCCAAGATCATGCGAGGTACACGCCTGAAGCGCTTTGCCACTTGGCATGAGCGCCTCAAAACTGAGCGTATTATCAGCCCCGGCAAACCGCTCAGCGGTCGACTTGTAGCCAACATAGCCATCCATAGCAAGGAGCTCTCGATAGACCTTTGCGTACATATCCATAGCCCATTTCTGAGTAGCAACGGCTTCTTCATGCGTCGCGTGCGCTGTATGACCCTCTTGCCACAAGAACTCTGAAGTTCGCAGAAACAGCATGGTGCGTTTTTCCCAGCGGACAACGTTATTCCACTGATTCATCTGAACCGGCAGGTCTCTATAGGATTGAATCCATTTGGCATAACTCTGGTACATAATAGTTTCACTTGTCGGACGAACTGCTAGTTTCTCTTCCAGCTCTTCACCGCCGCCATGCGTCACGACAGCAAGTTCCGGCGCAAAGCCTTCAACATGTTCTGCTTCTTTCTCGAGCAGGCTCATCGGAATAAACAATGGAAAATACGCGTTACCAACGCCACGCGCTTTAATCATGGGGTCCATTTTTGCTTGAACGGCTTCCCAAAGCGCATACCCGTATGGTTTTAATATCATCGTGCCTTTTGCAGGACCATAATCAGCAAGATCAGCTAGTTGCACAAGTGTCGTATACCAATCGCTCGGTTGCTCTGTTTTTGAGGGAAGAAGTTTTTTCGCCATATATTCTATCGTACCTTAAGTGAAGGAAATCCCATAGAGCGGCAAAATAAAGAGAAGCGTGTAAGCCAAACCGTTCTTAAGCGCGTGCACCAATACACCGGGCCATATCGAATCAAATCTCTCGCGCAAGTAACAGAGGAAGAGGCTGAGAATAAATACATCTATGCCAACATTGAGCTGGCCATGCATGAGCGCAAACGTGAGACTTGTCAGGAGCGTACTCACTACAAACCCGCTCCTCTTACGTATAGCCCCAAAAAGGTATCCTCGGAATAATAACTCCTCAAAGAATGGCGCCGCCACGACAAGCAGGACAAAAGCTGCACTATACTCGAGGATGCTGTTTAATTGGCTGAAGCCTATATTCTGCTTCTGATCAAGTTGCAATCCTGGGATATGCAATCCGTAGAGGAGTGCTGTGATAGCAATTGATGTAAGAAAATAGAGCCCCCAAATAAATATGGCCCACGCCACCATGCGCCCTTGAAATGGTGCCGACAGACCTATTCTCTTCTTCACTTCATCGATCGGTAGCTTGCGGACCAAGAAGGACGAGAACACTATTGCCGTTGCGACGAGATATATGACAGCCGCATATACAAGACTCCCAACAGAAGTTGTTAGCCAGTTAATGAGGGCGTCACTCGCAAAATAACTAACCGGGAGGCCTATAATTACGACGGAGGCAAACACGAACGTCCCACCAACCCACACAGAATACAGGATTGCCCAGAGAATGCTCTGAATACTTTTTTTGTTCATCTAATGCCCCAATTTCATGATATCAGCTATCACGATTAGAACGACAAGCCCCATAAGAATCATAAAACCGGTACCATGAACCTTCTCTTCGGTTTCTTTGGTAAGCGGCTTCCTGAGTATCTTGTGGTATAGAAACATCACGAACCAGCGACCGCCGTCGAGAGCCGGGATTGGGAGTATATTCATAACAGCAAGAGTCAATGCTATCAGTGCAGTAACAAGAAGAAGCGACCCTAGGCCATCCGCTCGGGCCTCTGGAAACAGCATACCAAGGATGACTATTGGGCCCCCAACATTTTGATTAACTTCAGCCAGTTTTTCACCACCAGCATCTCGAGTTGCACTATTGAAACTTAGCTTATCCGCAAGCCCAGTAACGAAATTTACAAATGTTGTCCCAAGGCTCTGGAACGTATACGCAGTCAGTTGCCCCGTTAGCACCACACCCACTACTGGCGCACTCCACGTAGCACGATACGTTGTCTTCTGGCTACCCGAGAGACCTAGATACCCCTGCTTGTCATCATTATTTGAACGAAGTGTCACCTCAGTTGTTTTCTGAGTGCCGTTGTCTTTATATACTATTTCTACGGTATTCCCCTGGTTCTCCTTCGTTATAGCTGTTAATTGTGTCGCATCATCTATCGTTACCCCCGCAACGCTCACAAGCTCATCACCTACGCGTATTCCAGCCTTTTCTGCAGGGAGACCGCTTGAGACAGCTGCCACCGTGACTGGCTGTGCATTGACAATCGTATCACTTGGCATCATGAACTGGCCTTCTATGAGCTTTGGCATGCCCAAAAGGGCGACAACCGTCAGAAGTACAGCCGCGGTTATCCAGTTAACAAAAACGCCCGCTAGAAGAATTTTGGTCTTCGCCCAGAAAGTTGCAGCGCCGAAATCACCTTTTTTGCTATCGGCGTCATGTTCCCCCTGAAGATTAACGAACCCACCCAGTGGCAACCAATTCAAACTATACAAGACGTTCTTCCCAAGTACGCTCTTTTTAACGTTCCAGCCCTTGGCGCGCGGCGGAAATCCTATGCCGAATTCCTTAACCCTGACACCATTTCGACGCGCCACGACTCCGTGGCCAAACTCATGCATAGCAACAAGCGCCACGAGTATTAGAAGGCCTATAACGACCGACAGTATAAAATTAAGCGTGCCCAGTATGTCCACCTACCCTCCGTGTCGACGATTGCGACGGTTATATTCTTCTAGTATACCAGCTACGTCTGCCGGTCGCATATCGGGCCAGATTTTATCGAGAAATATAAACTCACTGTACGCGCTACGCCAGAGCATAAAGTTACTGAGACGCTGCTCCCCGCTCGTTCGCACTATGAGGTCACACGGTGGAATCTCTGGGTGATCTATATACTGCGCGAACAGTTCATTCGTTATATCTTCCGGTTTCACACCCGCCTCGACTATCCGTCGGGCAGTGCTCGCCACCTCTTGCTGGCCGCCATAGTTGAAACACATCACAAGCGTTGACCGAGTGTTGTGCTTTGAGTCTTGCTCGGCCTTCTCTATCATCTTCAAAATGTCCTGTGGCATGCCATCGCGCTCACCGAGCACCACAAACTTGCAGTCTTCCTGCAGTAACCTCTTAAGCTCGTTCTTAAATAACCCCCGTATAAGACCCATAAACGCCGACACCTCTTCTTCGGCCCGCTTCCAGTTCTCCGTTGACCACGTATAAAATGAGATATACTTCACACCGGCATGGACGAGCTCGCGGAGCACATCTTCCAAGGCGGTAATACCCGCAACGTGACCCTCCCATGGCGGCAACCCATGCTTCTTCGCCCAACGACGATTGCCGTCGATAATCAGGCCAATATGCTGAGGAGCTTCGTTATTTTCTTTGATACTCATCTATTT
>CAXYYW010000021.1:0-9410 GCA_964293235.1 uncultured bacterium
ACCAAGTAAAACACCTTACTCCCCGCAGGGGGTTTTTTGTTATAGTAGTGACATGAGCGATGATTCGGTTGCGGGCTTTTTTATAAGCGGTTGGTATGTCTTTGATAATTTTGCGCCATTTCAGGTGAGCTGGAGAGGAAAGCTCTACCCTACCTCGGAACATGCGTACCAAGCAGCCCACTTTTTTGAGACGAATCCCGAATTAGCAGAGCAAATACGTTTGGCGAAATCGCCACGGGAAGCTTCGGACATGGCCAACGAAAATGCGAATCTTGAGGACCCGGACTGGCAAGCGAAAAAGCTAGAAATTATGAGAGAAATCATCAGTGCAAAACTTGAACAACACCCCTATGTACGCCAAACACTCATGGAAAGTGGAGACCGGCCAATAGTTGAGATGAACGATGCAGACGAGTTTTGGGGCTGGGGCAAGAACCACGACGGCCAAAATAATCTCGGCAAAATCTGGATGGAGCTACGAGAGCAAAACTCTCATTAGCTAGGGAACGACGTTCTTAGATACCCTACTTAAGATAGGATCTGATAGCTGTATAAATATCATCGGACAGATCAAATACTCGTTCTGCGTAATTTTGGGGCTTCTCAATTCCGAACCAGGTTGGAGTATCGGGTAGAGGCACATCGCCCTCATAGTCATTCCGGTGAACAAATCTCGCCATTTCGTAATTAAACTGATCTGGGTATGTTCCTAGATAACGAGCGCCTTTTGGTAAATTAAACTTTTCTGAATGAAGTACCTTAATATAACTTTTCTTAAAACCATTCACGCAGAGTTTACTGTGTTTCAATAACTCATTCTTGTTCTTTTGAAGTGCTGCACTTGCAAGAATAAATACGTTCATCATAATACGAGGTGCTTTCCAGTCTCGGTCATTAGCACCGGTTTGCATATATGTTTCCGCCAATGCCCCTATGAGAGTCATGGCGATATTTGCTATTTCATCGTTATCTTTTAAGATTGAGTACAATCCGATGATTGTAAGGAGTTCGGCAAGTTCATCGATATTAGAATTATCTACTTTATCATTCACTTTTCTTAAACCGAATCCAAACTGATTCACTGCCCAGTTTAGTTTTGAGTCGATTTCATGCTGGCTCCTCCTCCAGTGCATACGGTCTCGAAGGTCGATAAGTTTTAAGATGCACGATTGAAGAATCCTCATTAATTCCAGATAGAAGTATCGATCAACCACTTGTGTCGTTTCATGATCCGCAAGTTTTCGAGCAATTTCACGAATCCTGTCAAAAACCTCAAGTGAATCGTGTTGGTCATGAATACGATCTGGATTTGTTGTCGTGCTGCCCCTTTTTACTAATAGCCTGAAACGATTACTTAGATGTTGTATAGGCTTCAATACATCTTGACTGTTATTTGGGCTTAAATCGTATGTATTATTCTGCGCTATGAGGTAAATTTTCATGAAGTCTGTATACCTACGGATGAAGTCCGTAAAGTCGTTGTAGCGCAAGTCGATATCTTCTTGATTAAATAGTGCATCGCTCATTTTCCCAATCGACCAAACGACTTGCTTGGCTACGCTATCTTGGTTGGATACGACAGCGTAAAGATAAAGTTTCTGTAGGCTGTCATATGCGTAATTTTGACCATATGAATAATCTTTACTGATGGCAAGCGCTCCAAGTGTTCCATAGGCTTTTGCGATTTCAAATGTTGCCTCACTATTATTCTTCTGAATAGCCATGTCGCGTACCTGATTCAAGTAGCCAAAGCATTGCTCGAGTTGAGGGTCCTCGCGGGGCATCGAGGGAAATACTAACTCGGATAATTTTATTCCAAGATTTGTGTAGAGAGTAACCGTGTTGCGTATACCCTCGAGATTATTGTCATCGATATATTCAGATAATTTTGAATTAATTCGTTCAAAATTACTTTCAAAAAACTTTTGTGAATCAGTTTGAAGAACCATTAGATAATCAGTTGGTAGCAAAATTAAGTTATCTTTCCTCGCATCAATATACCTAAATAAAATTGATTGAATTCCGACTAGTACATTAATTGCAGCCCGCTCCTTTTTTCGCTCACGGAGCATCGCATGATAATCATACATAATGCCGATATAGCTGTTGAGTTGGTTGTAATGAGCCGTGAGTAGTATCTGTGCTTGTTGTTTTGCGTGCAATTCCAGATCTTTGTCTTTTGAAGTCGGATTTGATGCAAAGAGTTTTGTAACCTTTTTTGCCTTCTTCTCAGCCTCATCAATAAGTTTAAGTGCGGGCTGAACAATATAGTTTCTGAATGCGCTTTGTGGATTTAGGCGAGCCCGCATTGTCGTGTAACTGACGAAGACTAGCAGGAATACAATCATTAATAAGAAAATTGTTATTACATTGAGCCAATAGTTGTTTCGGGGATCGCTAGGGTACGATAGCCCTATAGCAAAGAACGCAACACTTAGTATTGCTAGCAATACATAAATTACAGCCTGCTTGCGGTCGTTTCCACTGATCTTAAAAAACTCAGGAGGATACTCGGTCAGAGCATAATTCGCAAGTAGCGTGATGAATGTAAAAATGATCGCAAGCATTCCACCGGTCATCCCACCGATAGATGTATAAAATCCGAGTACATCTTTATTGTCAAAGTCTGCAAAGAGAGTTGGCACAAAAATGCTTAGCGTAACACTCACCCCAGTGAAGAGAATACTCCAGTACTTATTCGCTTGTTCCCGAAAGTGATTATATATCTTGGCCTTCGTATTATTTCGCAGGCTGAATGAGTGTAGCCGCATATTGTAACATGCGATCTTAAGTCTTTTGATATTGCGCCACCACCGCACACGAAGCTTTCTCCGATGCTTATTTATGGTCATCTAGATATATTATAACCCCGATCATCTACTCACTAAAGATTAGCCCGATCCCTTACTTCAGCTCTTCCGGCACATCATCAAGCGTCAGGTTCACGACTTCGCCTGGCTGGACATCACCAGCCAGGAGGCGCTTCGCCATAATGTTTTCGACGACGCGCTGGACCATACGGCGCATAGGACGGGCGCCAAGCCTGGGATCATTGCCCTTCACGACAAGCCAGGCCTTCAGCTCGGTATTTATAGCCACACTCACCTTTTGCGGTTCGAGCGTCTTGTTCACACCGTCTATGATAAGCTCGACAACCTTTGCGAGCTCGATCTCTTTCAGCGGGCGGAAGAGCGCTATTTCGTCAAAACGGTTGAGGAACTCAGGTCGGAACGTGCCAGAGTGTATAAGCTCGTCTTCGAACGCCTTTTCGAAGTTGTCGAGCTCTTCGCCAGCATCTATATGATGACGAATTTGCTCGGCACCGGCATTGCTCGTCGCTATGATGATAGTGTCGCGGAAACTGACTTCGCGGCCCTTCACATCACGCAGAATTCCCTCGTCGAGCGTCTGTAGTAACGTTGACAACACTGTGTCGTGGGCTTTTTCTATTTCGTCGAGGAGTATGACGGAGAACGCCTGCTTCAACACCTGCGCACTAAGGCTGCTTGGGTCATCCGCCCCGTCTGCTATGAGCCGGCGAACGTCGTCAGGACTGACGAATTCATTCATATCGAGCCGTATAAGCCTGTCTTCCCCACCGAAATACACGGCCGCAAGCGCCTTCGCGAGTTCGGTCTTGCCAACGCCCGTCGGGCCAAGAAACAAGAACGTGCCTATAGGCCGCTTTTCGTTTCGGACCCCTGCCCGCGCACGACGAAGCGCATCGCTCACCACACCAACCGCATGTGTTTGGTTTATCATACGCTCGTGTATAAGCTCTTCGAGGTTGAGGAGTTTTTGCTTTTCCTCTTCACCAGCATTTGCGCCCACTTTCACGCCGAAGTTCTGCTCCACGGTTTTTTGTACCGCCGCAGCAGTGACTATGCCGTCCTCGGCATGCTGCGCCGACGCAAGCAGCACCTGCAATGCTTTGCCCGGCTGAGCGAGGTCGTGCAAATACCGTTCGCTGAGACGATACGACTCGCGAAGGGCCTGGTACATGTAGGTTATGCGCTGACGAAATTCTGTCGGTATAAGCTGGTCCTGCATGACGCGCATGGTTTCTTCGTATGACGCTGGCTGTATAGAGAAGCGGTTGAGAAGCTGCGCGAGTGCAGTATTACGCTGCGAAATCTTCAAGAAGCGCTGTTCTTCCATGGTCAGGATAATCTTCAACACGCCACCTTCAAGCACCGGACGGAGAAGGTTTGCGAGGTCGACCGAGCCAACACCTTCTTCAAAGAATAGTTCAGCGTCGTCGAGACACAGGATGATATTTTTCGCATGGAATGCTTCAACCAGGAGGTCATTTACCAGCTGCTCGAGCTGCCCGCGTCCAGACGCCGCGCTTATGAGCGTCGCGGCGTCGAGCTGCACGACCTGCCTGTAGCGAAGTGAGCTCGGTACACCGTCACCCTTCATGAGTCGCGCTGCAAATGCTTCAACGATAGTCGTTTTGCCGGAACCAACGGAACCAACAAGTGCGACATTTGCCTTGCCTGAGGTCGAAAGCGTGCTTAGCATGAAGTCGACAGCGTTTTGATGCGCCTCGATGTCAACATTGAAACTCCCGCCCGCGACACGGTCACTGACGTTTATGCCAAACCGCTCAAGTAGGTGCGAATATCCGAAGCTCCAGTCACGCGCCACGCCGCCCGTGATACGCGGCTCGCCATGAAAACGTATGAGTTGCTGCAAATGCTCATACCAATCAGCGACAAGGTCGATATCTGTTTGGTCAAGCTGCAGGTGAGGCAACAAGTTTGTGAGAACCGGGTCGCTGGCAACAAGGCTTGCGAGAAGGTCCGCACCGTAAATCATGCCATTTGGCCGACGCGACAGAGCGCGCTTCCACGCCGCCTGCAGTTCTTCTTCGCCGAACGCGTCGCTTATAAACCGCGGCGAGATGCCGGAGCGAACCATCATAAACTGCACACTGCGAGCATAGGGCAAGCTGGCTATGAGCCCATCGCGTTTCAGCTCCGATGGTAGTCGCGCGAGCAGGTCAGGTTCTATGCGGTCGTCTATGCGACTACCCGAGGTTGGCGGCAAAACACTGAGGTATCTGTCGTCCCACAGTAGCGGCACGAACAGCGACAGCGCAACACCGACGAATATCCAGCCAAACGGTTGCCCCACGACAACGAGCCAGCCACCATACGCCGCTAGGACAACGGCAGACAGGACGAGAACCATGCGTAGCCAACCACTCAGCAGAACGTGCATACGAGCTGCACGCGCCCTGGGCGATGAATACGAGAAAAGTTTGTCGTTCATAGCGACCCCACTCTCAGTAACGCGGCGAAAACACCTATAACCGGCATAGCTGGCAGTAGCGGCCAGAGCATAAGCCAACAAGCGCTCGTCAGCGCCGAAACACACCACCACAAACAGCCCGCAAGGAGCAATACGAGACGTGCCGACGCACCTATGAGACGAGAGATGGACTTATCGAGCCAGGCACGGAACTGCACGGACAGTCCGCCACGCCTCGAACCGGCATCTATTTGACGGTAGGGCTGAAAGAGCGTTTGAATCAGTGTACCGAAGGCAAAATACGCTTCGACACGACCAAGACGCTTCGCTTGCAACCGAAATTCACCAGCCCAGCCAGTGCCATACCACCAGGTTAGAAGTGCCCACACTTGCATATATCTTAAATTATACAGCACAGACGGGGTATACTGGGTAGAGATGTTGCGAAAACAATCTGTCAAAATCGGCAAACTCGTCAAAAAAGCGATGCGTCTGCGTGGCGGTGGCTCTGCTTTGCCTGGGCTCGTTGTCGAAAAAATCTCGCCGGAATTCCTCGCCCATGCCCTGTCCAACCTGCCCCGCGGCGTCGTCGTTATATCTGGTACAAACGGCAAAACAACCACGACGAAAATAGTCGTCGAGCTTTTGAAGGCGCACGGCCTAAATGTCTTTACGAACCCTTCAGGCAGTAACTTCACGCGCGGTGTCGTCGCGAGCCTTTTGGACCATGTCAACGAAAACGACCAGTTAGACGCGGATATCGCCGTTCTTGAGCTCGACGAAGCACACGCTGTCCAGTTTGCGAAGTTAGTCGCCCCAACCTACACGCTCGTTCTGAACGTATTCCGTGACCAGCTCGACAGGTTTGGAGAGATAGACCACACTGCAAAACTACTCGGAACCGTGGTTGAGAAAACCACCAAGGGAGTCGTGTTAAACCGCGACGACGAACTCGTGAGAGATCTTGCCATACACGCGTATCGCGACGCAGACCTTCGCTACTTTGGCGTCAGCAGCCAACTCCTCAAACTATTCCCCAGCGACGCTAACATGCGCGGGAATGCCGCAAAAGAAGAAACCGGTGACGAAAAACTGTGGGTTGAAGAGGCGGATGTTGTACTTGAAAAACTCACTGGCCAGAAAGCGACGTTTTCATTTGCAGGTAAAAATGAGAAAGCAACCACGCTCAAACTCGCCGGTATTTACAACGTGCAAAACGCTGCCGCCGCACTTGCACTGGCGAGAACCGTCCTCAGTGACGATTTTGACACCAAAAAGACTCTGAAGGCACTGCAAGACGTGCGCCCTGCCTTTGGCCGTGGCGAAGCGGTGCATATCGACGGCTTCCCGCTCGAAATCGTCCTCGTCAAAAACCCAAGCGGCTTCCGCCTCAGCCTTGCGTCATACAAAAAGCAGCCGGCAGAGACAATGATTGCTATAAACGACCTGTACGCGGACGGACGCGACATGAGCTGGCTATGGGATGTGAACTTTAGCGACTTTGAAAAGACTGGCGTGCCGTTTGTCAGCGGTATACGTGCATACGATATGGCGCTTCGTCTCCAGTACGACGATGTTGAAGTTGGCAAAATCCTACCTGAACCAGCCGAAGCACTGCAGGCACTGCTGGCCACGGGCCCGCGTGCAAAACGCATATATTGCACCTACACCGCCATGCTCGCACTACGCCGTGAACTCGCGAAGACCCACCCGCTGGAGGCTATAGAATGAACAAGAAACCTATAACCATCCTTCACCTGTACCCGAAAGAAATGAACATTTACGGCGACTGGGGTAATGTCCTCACGCTCAAACGACGCCTTGAATGGCACGGGTACGCGCCAAAAATCGTTGAGCACCACCCCGGCAGGCCATTTCCGAAGGACGTTGACATAGTTGTTGGTGGTGGCGGTCAGGATTCCGGCCAAGCGGTCGTGCAAAAAGATTTGCTCGCTATAAGCGACAACCTCCACGCGCTTGCCGACGACGGCACGCCCATGCTCGTCATATGCGGGCTCTACCAGTTATTTGGCCGGTTCTTTAAGACAAGTGAAGGTACGACTATCCAAGGCATCGGCATATTTAAGGCGGAAACGCACGGCGGTCGCAAACGGCTCATAGGCAACACGGTCGTGTCATCGCACAAATTCGGTGACCTCGTAGGCTATGAGAACCACTCGGGTCTCACGCTCCTCGACAATGACCAGCCCGCCCTTGGACGCATCATAAAAGGCAAAGGCAATAACGGAGAAGATACAACTGAGGGCGCTGTGTACAAAAATGTATATGGCAGCTATTTGCACGGATCATTACTCCCTAAAAACCCAGCGCTTGCCGACGAACTCATACGTGTTGCCGTCACGAAACGTTATGATACGTTTGAGCCACGTGAAATAGACGATACATTCGCAGACTATGCTCGTGAGATTGCCCGGCAGCGGCCGCGTTAGTTCAGCCGCTCCTCAGCGTATAAGTTGGTATAATGGTAGGACATGCCTGAGAAAACCGTGCCATCACGGAGGATTATAGAGCTCGACTTATTACGGGGCTTTTTTATCATAGTTATCATACTGGACCACTTACAGTTCTGGCCCAGCCCCTGGCAATACATCACTGGCGAAGGCCGCCTCTGGGCTTCGGCCGCCGAAGGTTTCTTCCTAATATCTGGGCTGCTTATAGGGTATCTCCGCGCCTATAAAGGCAAGCACACGCCTCTGAAGGCGCTCAGCAAAAAACTCTGGGCTCGCGCCGGTATGTTGTGGCTCTGGTGTATTATCATCACGCTTATTGTCGTTGGCCTTACTATAGTTATCCCTGGAAATAACAGCCTGCTCCCGAAGCTGCCAGAAGAAGCCATATTGAACTCACCCGCCCTGTTTCTATGGAACGTCGTGACCATGAATTATGCGTCCGACTGGATATACTTCCTCAGGTTGTACGCTATCATGCTTGCACTCACCCCTGTTTTTCTTTGGCTCATACGCAAGAAACATGCCCTGCTTGCGCTCGCATTGTCACTGGGCACGTATCTCTTTAGCCTTGCATTTGGCTATGAAGAAGCCGCCCTGCAATGGCAAGTCTTGTTCTTCGGTGCAGCATTTGTTGGCTGGAAACTAGAAGATATACTTTCTTGGCTTCGCTCGCGGCCAAAACTGCGTACAACAATTCTCTATGGCCTTGTCGCGGTCACTCTCAGCACCATGGCACTGAGCTACTTCATGGTGCATGGTTGGTCGTATGTTGAATCACCTGCAACTTCTATAAGCCGCGAAGCATATGTTTCAATCCGTGCCTATGTCGACCCTGTCTTTTCAAATAACCCTATGGTGCCAGCACGTATCGCTCTGTCGTTTATATGGTTCTTCGGACTCTTGTCACTCTTCCACCTGCTCCGCAGACCAATTGAACGTTTCCTCGGGTGGCTACTCCTCACCTTCGGACAAGCGTCACTCACCGCGTACTGTCTGCAAGCTATCGTTCTCGTATTTATGATTAAATTTGTCCAGCTCGACGGCGACTTCTACGTCAACGGTCTCGTTGGCGTGGCGGTTGTACTGCTCATATGGGCTCTTATGAAAATACCCTTTGTTCGGAAAGTACTGCCGCAATAACAAAAGAAGGCCGCCCAAATGGACGGCTCTCTTTGTGGTCGGGGAGACAAGATTCGAACTTGCGACCCCTCGGTCCCAAACCGAGTGCGCTACCGGACTGCGCCACTCCCCGGCGTCGGAATTCACGTCGCTACTTTCGTTTTGTGTCGAAGACACAAAAACTTCATCGCTTACGTTATTCCTCCTTTCAACTCTCGCTATAGCCTTCGGCGTAGCTCGAGCTGGTATATCGCAGAATAGCGACAACAGGGAAGATTGTAGCAAAAATAACGATTTTTGGCTAGTATTAGAACTATGAACCGACCAAAAAGTCGAAAAAAGGCAGTTTTGAACGTTATTGGTTCAATTGCATATGTCGCTTGCCTGCTCCAATGGCTGTGGATGTTATTAATCTTATTGCCATCCATGGTGAACTCACCACTCTTTAAGTTCTTCAGTCCAACCACGACCACCCCGAAACCCGTCACACAACAGCCTGTAGTGCCGACTGGAGAGGTGCCTATCTTTCTTACATTTCTCGCCCTTATTGTGGGCGTCGCAATT
>CAXYYW010000022.1:0-9403 GCA_964293235.1 uncultured bacterium
TGGCCATTCGGGAACACAGCAGACACACTCAGTGGGGAAGCGTCCTTTGTCAGCACAGAGGGTAATGCTATGAAACGGGTTGATATCATGCGCCGTGCGGCGCGCAATCTAAAGCAGGCTAAGGGTCGGACATTTCTGACAAGTCTTGCCATAGCAGTTGGCGCGTTTACGCTAACACTGAGTCTGGCGGCGGGTGAAGGTGCGCGTCAATATGCAGATAATCTGCTTAAAAACAACGTTGACCCACAAGCGCTATTTATAGTGAAGGACAAGTCTATTACGAGCGCTGGAGTGTCGAGCAGCATACAGGAATACTCAGACGATTTGCAGACATCACGTGGTGTAACAATCAAGATGATTACTGCGGATGATATAACCAAGCTTGAAGCTCGATCTGATATTGAGCAGATAGTTCCGATCTACCAGCTCAGCGCGAAGTATATTCAGTTTGAGGGCCTCGACAAAAAGTATGTTGCACCGCTTTCGTACTACGATGCGTCGACTGTTAGCGAAACAAGTGCTGGAAGCCTGCCAGAACTTGGTACGCAAATAGCAGATGACGAGATACTTGTTCCGCAAGAATTTGTCGATACGCTCGGGCTTTCAGCTGCCAATCTCATAGGGAAAACCGTGACGCTGACCATTGCTCAAACAACAGCAACACCAACTGAGGACGAGATAAAACAAGCGTTTTTGAGTGGTGGTGAGCAGGCCGTCCAGGATTTAACAAAGCCGAAGACAAAGGACTTTACATTTAAAATCCGAGCAATTCTTAAGCAATCCGCCATGTCTTTGACCTCAAATCCCCGACTACATGTTTCGACGAACGCTGCGAAAGAAATTAACGAGTATGCGCAAGATGGTTCAGAAAATGCAAACAAGTTTTTCGGTGTTACAGCTATAGCCAAAGGTGACTCGGAAACTGTAAAGCAGTCTATAGAAAATGATCTGGGGCTGTCCGTGCAAACGGCGAAAGATGCGCAGAGCCTATTGTTTACGTTTATCAACGTCCTGCAAGGTATTGTCGCGGGCTTTGCAGTTCTCGCACTTATAGCGAGCGTGTTTGGCATCATTAACACTCAGTATATATCGGTACTAGAGCGCACAAGCCAGATTGGGCTCATGAAGGCACTCGGCATGCGGAGCCGTGATATCGCAAAATTATTCCGTTATGAAGCAGCCTGGATAGGATTCCTTGGTGGCATGCTTGGGGTAGGGCTTGGGTTGCTTGTCGGATGGCTCGCAAACCCAAAGATTACCGAAGTACTTGATCTTGGTGACAACTCACTACTGATATTCATATGGTGGCAGCTTGTCGTGCTCGTCATATCTTTAATAATCGTAGCAATTGTCGCTGGTTGGCTCCCAAGCCGCAAAGCGGCAAAACTTGACCCAATCGAAGCGCTCAGAACTGAATAAATTGCTTGTGCTTAAAACACAGGGTTGTTATAGTGGAATGCATATAGAACGTACACTTACGTACGCGAAATAAAAAGAGACATTAAAAGGGGAAGATATTTGTCATGGCAGGGCACAGAAGCGCTGTTATCGTGAGGGGTTTGATAGCATCCTGTTTTGCAGTATGTTGTTTTGGTGCGTCTGCGCATGCGGCGACGATTGCCGTCACAACTACCAACACGACTGGCACGGCGAGTGACTGCACGTTTACGGATGCAATTGCTGCTGCGAATAGTAATGCTGTTGTCAATGCATGCCAGCCGGGCGATCCTGAGCCAACACTCGACACGATACAGCTACCGGCAGGAACATTTACCTCAGACCCATCAGGTTCGTATACCTTCTATGAGTCGGTTGATGTTCGCGGTGCAGGGCTGGACTCAACGGTGCTTAACGGATTTTCCTTTTATACAGACTGGGGCGGCACGGCCGTCAACCGAGTGGAATTTCATAACCAAACAATCGCTACGTCTGATTTAAATATCTACAGCCCACTGGCGAACTTTACCCTGGACCACGTGCGACTCGACGGGGTCTATGTATACCTTTCTTCAGCAACCGACGGCTCTGCACTTTCTACGACTTTCAGTAACATCCAGGCTATTAATGACACCACGCTTAACCTTCAACAATCGTCAAGTAACCCAGGAAATATTGTCATAGACCACTCAACATTTACCGGTAGTGGTGTGGCTGGTGCGGGAACTTCGGCTATAACCTACCACAATGACCGAGCGAATGCGCGAATCGACATCAACAACTCTATCATCACCGGCTATACGACGGGTATTTTAAATCAAGAGTGCAGTGACATGGTGTGGAGTCCATTTACTATGTATGTCACGGATTCAATGATAGGTGGTGCGAATATGCAGACCGGTATAGTCAACAACTGTGGACACCTAGTTATCAATCGCACCACTTTTCATGATATTGACGGAGCAGCCATTATGGCGTGGGCAAATTATCAGGCTGTCAATCAAAACGACAGCTCATGCATGCCACAGTCAAGTTCGCGACTCGAGGTGTACAACTCAACATTCAGTGGCATTAACGTGAGCGGTTCGCTGGATACGACATACCCATTAAGTGGATTTCCATTTAGCGCCACTCTTGTGACGCCATATATCGGCATAGTCACTGTTGACTCGCAGGTCAATCCGACCTGTCCGTCCGGCTCGCAAACAACCGATACTGACATTACTTTGGTTCACAATACTTTCGCGAATAACACGTTCACTACTCCTGGAAGCGGTATTGTCGGCGTGCGGGACGGGACGGTGCTCCGCAATTTGCGAATCCAAAACAACGCCATAGAAGGGGCGGCATTTAGCGGTACTTTCACGGCAACCGGGACAGCAAGTGTAAGCGGCAACCTGACGACGCAAGCCTATGCTGGGCCAGGTGTATTTGCATCCGGTTTTGCGACGGTTGCAGACTTCAAGCTGGGTCCTCTGCAAGACAATGGCGGTGCGGAGCTTGGTATTGATGGCCTGTCGGGGCATATTCTAACCATGCGCCCGCTCGCAGGGAGTCTTCTTATAGACGCTGTGGACTCGGCTGGCCTCGCAGAGGATCAGCGCGGAGTGGCGCGTTCGCTCATGAATCGCTACGACGTCGGGGCGGTAGAGGTGACAATCGCTGAATTCACAACGGACGGGGGAGTCTACGTGCCTTCTTCAGGCAGACTTGCCGAGACTGGCACGGATGTGCTTACCACCTATGAAGTTGGGATAGTTCTGCTTTTGGCCGGCTGTCTTGTTCCAATTGCTCGACGCCTATAAATTGACTTTCGATAGCGCTTGTGCTATAATTAAAGAATGGAAGATGTATCAAAACCAAAAGCTCATGAAATGACGCCAGAGGAAGAAGCTAAGTTTCGTGGTGAACTTCAAGAGGCGCTAACGGCCGCAGAAAACAGCCAAGCGAAAGCAGCCTTGGTACAGGATGCATTTAAATCAGGCATAATAGGGACTGATGAACTTGACTATTATTTACAGATATTTGGGGTTGGAGAAGCGGCTGCAAAACAAAGGGAGAGGCGAACGCTTGGCAAGATGTTGGGTCGTCGGACTCACGGGTTTAGAGTTGATGGTAATGACCCTTGGATGACTATCGGTTAGTTCTGTACTAAAGCTTATTCCTGGATGCTATACTAACTATATGTTAGATATTCGATTTATTCGGGAGAATGCGGAGCATGTTCAGGAATCCGCAAAACAAAAAGGCTACAACGTTGATATTAAGCAATTACTTGGCCTTGATGAGTCGCGACGTGACTTGCAGCAACAGGTTGATGAACTACGAACTCGTCGCAACGAAATTGCCGCACAGATGAAGGGCGGCAAGCCTGACCAGAATCTTATAGACGAAGGAAAACAGATAAAAGTCCAGCTTGCAGAGCGCGAGGAGTATCTGAAGAATGCCGATGCCGAGTTTACTGAGGTTTTAAAAGGAGTGCCGAACATTATACTTGAGGACGTGCCGCTCGGTGGTGAGGAAGATAGTGTTGAAATTAAAAAGTGGGGCGAACAAAAAACTGGCGCAAAAGACCATTTGGACTTTGCGAGTGCCCGTGGTTGGGTAGATTTTGAGCGCGGCGCGAAAGCAGCCGGCGCGAAATTTTACTATGTAAAGGGTGAGCTGGCGTTGCTCGAGAATGCAATGTTGCAGTATGCACTGAGTGTTGTTACAAAGCACGGATTCCAGTACATGCTAGTGCCGCACATGGTCAATATGCGCACCGCTGAGGGCGCGGGCTTTACGCCAAAAGGCGAAGGCGGCAATGAATACGTTATAGAGGGTGAAGACCTGACCATGATAGGTACTGCCGAGGCACCACTGACTGGGTATCATGCCGATGAGATTCTCGATGAAAAAGATTTGCCACTCCTGTATGCGGGGTACAGCCCGTGCTATCGGAAGGAGGCCGGAACATATGGTAAGCATACACGCGGGCTTTTCCGCGTACACCAGTTCAATAAGCTCGAGATGTATATTTTCTGCTTGCCGGAAAGCTCACCAGAAATGCACGAAAAGATTCTCGCTGTTGAGGAAGAGGTCTGGCAAGCACTTGGTGTGCCGTATCATGTCATAAACATTGCAGCGGGCGATCTCGGTGCTCCGGCAGCGAAGAAGTACGATTTGGAATATTGGTCACCTGTTGATGAAAAATATCGTGAGCTGACGAGCTGTAGTAACTGTACCGACTTCCAGGCGCGCGGGCTGAATATTCGCGTTCGTCGCGCGAGCGGTGCAGTCGAGTCTGTTCACACACTAAATGGCACGGCTATAAGCTTTGCCCGTGGTCTTATAGCTATCATAGAGAACTATCAAAATGATGACGGTACTCTTATGGTGCCTGAGGTGCTAAAGCCATATTTGGGCGACAAAGAGAAACTTTAGTATATGGTGAAGCGATTTGTCCGCACCGTTTCGAAACTTGGCTACCAAAAAGTTGCAAAACCTCTCATGTTTCGTCGTCAACCTGACGCCGTACATAAAGGTTTGATTCGAACTGCAAAGGGCGTGCAGAAAGTTCCGGGAGTGCGGAGTCTGCCTAAACTCTGGTCACACCGCAGCCCAATGCTTGAAACTAAGGTCATGGGCATAGAGTTTCGTAACCCAGTTGGCTTAAGTGCAGGATTTGATAAGGCCATGGAGATGCCGCGAATCATGCGTAATGTTGGCTTTGGCTGGATGACCGGCGGGTCAGTGACATGGGGCGAGTATGAAGGTAATGAAGGCGCGTGGTTTCATAGGCTACCAAAGAGTAAGTCGCTTGTCGTGAACGCTGGGCTACCGAGTGAAGGAACGCCGGTGGTTAGTGAGCGTGTGAGCGCATATGACATGAAGCTTTTTGACAAATTTCCGCTCAATGTTTCTGTTGCGAAGACGAACTCAAAGCAGTCAGTTGGTGACACGGCGGGAGTGAAGGACTATTGCATGAGCCTTGAGGCATTCGACAAGCTTGAGCAAGTGCATATGCTTGAAATTAATATTTCGTGTCCAAATACGTTCGGTGGCGAGCCGTTCACGACAGCGGAACGACTGGAGAAACTTCTAAAAGCAGTTGATGCGCTGAAACTAAAGAAGCCAGTTATTATCAAAATGCCCATAAATCTACCTGCCGATGAGTTTGATGCGCTTCTTGAGGTTATAGCAAGACATGATATCGCAGCCGTTGCTATAGGGAACTTGCTCAAAGACAGGAAGCTTGCAAAGCTAAAGGACGCGCTTCCAGAGACTGTGAAAGGGAATCTTAGCGGCGTTCCAAATAAAGACATAACGACTGAGCTTGTGCGCCGAACATACAAAAAATATGGGAAGAAACTGGTTATCATTGGCATTGGGGGTATCATGAGCGCCGAAGACGCCTATGAGAAAATCAAGGCTGGTGCAAGCCTGGTTGCACTTATAACCGGGCTTATTTATGAAGGGCCACAACTGGTTGGTGATATCAATCAAGGACTTGTTGAGCTTCTCAAAGCCGACGGTTACGCGCATATTTCTGAGGCGGTTGGAACAGCGGCGTAACGCCAAAAGTGGTACAATAAGAGTACCAACTTCTTTAACAAAGGAGGCACTATGGAGCAAGTAGAAATTACCGGTGTGCGCTATACGGCCGACGAGATGACGAAGAAATATGTAGCGAAAAAAATAGGGGCGCTTAGTCGGTTTTTACCGCGTCATGCTAGGAAGACATTTCGGGCCGAAGTAGTCCTCAAGGAAGTGAATCGGGCATATGGGAATAAGTATGAGTGCGACATTAAAATACTCGTGCCCGGCAAGGTTGTGACGGCTAAAGACTCAACCATGAACATGATGGCGGCGGTCGATATAGTCGAGGCAAAACTTTCAGAACAGTTGCGGAAATATAAAGAAACGAGCAAGCCCACAAAAGGCTGGCGCGCCCGGCTTGCGCGCATCAAGCAGCGAATCGGCTAAAATAGGCATTTTTCTCTGTCGAGAGGCTATCATCTGACACTTAATCGAGGTATAATATTCTCTAGTTATTTTGAGAACGACTGTTTAATGTGAGAAGGGCAAAAAGAAGCACATGGTTAGTACACAAACAGCTTTGACGAAGATTTTCGCCGACCCGCAGAAGCGGACACTGAGACGACTGCAGAAACGCCTCGTAGAAGTAAACGCATTGGCTGAAAAATATCACGAGATGAAGGCTTCTGAGCTGAAACAGCAGACTGAAGTTTTGAAAAAACGCCTTGAGAAGAAAGGGGTGACACTCGACACTATTTTGCCGGATGCCTTTGCGCTCGTGCGTGAAGTATCAGACCGGGTTTTGAAACAGCGGCATTATGACGTTCAGCTTATGGGGGGCATGGTGCTTCACGAAGGCAATGTTGCAGAGCTGAAGACCGGTGAGGGCAAAACGCTCATGGCGACGCTGCCAAGCTATCTAAACGCTCTTTCTGGCAAGGGTGTACATATTGTCACGGTAAATGACTATCTGGCTCAGCGTGACGCTGGGTGGATGGGTGAAGTACACCACTACTTAGGGCTTACGGTCGGCTGTATCATTAACGAACAATCGTTTATCTACGATCCAAAGTTTGACAACCCAAATCACGACGACCCACGTATGAAAAAGCTTCGTCCGTGTACACGCAAAGGGGCCTATGGCGCTGGCATTACTTATGGTACCAACAATGAGTTTGGGTTTGATTACCTTCGTGACAATATGGTGAACGAAGTCGACTTGCTTCGTCAGCGCGAGCTGAATTTCGCCATTGTTGACGAAGTTGACTCAATCCTCATAGATGAAGCGCGCACGCCGCTTATCATTAGCGCGCCAGCGGCGGAAAACCCAGATAACTATATAAAGTTCGCCAAACTTGCCCATACTTTGAAGCCAGAACATTACATACTCGACGAAAAACGTAAGAGTGTGGCGCTGACTGACGAAGGTGTCGACAAGGTTGAGAAGATGCTTGGTATCAAGAATCTTTACAGTCCAGAGCATGTCCGCAGCGTGTATCACATGGACCAAGCACTCAAGGCCGAGACGCTGTTTAAGCGCGATAAAGATTACGTCGTCAATGTCGATAATGAGGTTATTATTGTCGATGAGTTTACAGGACGCCTCATGCACGGACGACGCTATAACGAAGGGCTTCATCAGGCTATTGAAGCAAAAGAAAGTGTTAACGTGCTTCAGGAAAGCATGACGCTCGCAACTATTTCATTCCAGAATTACTTCCGTCTTTACACGAAGCTCTCCGGTATGACCGGAACAGCGTTTACTGAGGCAGAGGAATTCCAGCAAATTTACGGCCTAGATGTTGTACAGGTTCCGCCGAATAAGCCGCTTATCCGCGAAGATAAGACGGACAAAATATTCAAAACAGAGAAGGGGAAGATACAAGCTCTCGTTGAGGATGTCAGACAACTGCACGAAAAAGGTCAGCCAGTTCTTATAGGTTCGGCGTCTATCGCGAAGAATGAACTGATTTCCATTGCACTCAAGAAAGCGGGTATTCCACACGAGCTTTTGAACGCCAAGAACAACGAGCGCGAGGCGGCGATTGTCGCAAAAGCTGGCGAAAAAGGTGCGGTGACACTTGCGACAAACATTGCTGGACGCGGTACCGATATCGTACTGACAGATGAGACCCGCAAACTTGGCGGGCTGGTGGTGCTCGGCAGCGAACGACATGAAGCTAGGCGTATCGACAACCAGCTTCGTGGTCGTGGTGGTCGTCAAGGAGATCCGGGATCTAGCCAGTTCTATGTTTCAACTGAAGATGACCTGATGCGTATTTTCCAAGGAGACCGCATAGCGGCTCTCATGGATCGACTTGGCGTGGAAGAAGACCAGCCTATCGAGAACAAAGCGGTCTCAAAAACACTTGAAGCGGCGCAGAAACGAGTTGAGGGGTATAGCTACGATACACGTAAAAACGTCGTCCAGTACGACAATGTTATCAATCGTCACCGCAAAGTTGTCTACAAGATTCGTCGCGAGATTCTCGAGGGCGAGAATATTAAGCCGGAGATAGAACGTCTGCTTACCGAAAAGGTGAAAGAATTGACGCTACTGCCAGCAAAGAATAATCCGAAGTTTAACGAAGAGTTTGAAGCATCTATCCCGCTAAAGGTGAAGGATCTTGAGAAAATTGGACGCGAAAAGAAAGATAGCACGCGCGTGGCGCTTGCGCTGAAGGCGTCGAAGAAGCTATACGAGGCGAAGGAAAAAGAGATTGGCGAAGAATTACTTCGTGGTGTTGAGCGCGAAGTGTATCTTCAGGTGCTCGATGTGCTTTGGATGAATCACCTAGAGAATATGCAACATCTTCGCGATGGTATTCACTGGCGTAGCGTGGGGCAGCGTGATCCTCTGGTTGAGTACCGCAGTGAGTCACAAAAGCTCTTTGAAAGTCTGCAAGCTACGCTTCGGCAAGAAGTGCTGCGGACAATATTTACCGTTCGAAAGCAGGACATCCGCCCAGCTGAGGTGACAGATGAAACCTATGAATCAGAGCTGACCCAGGCAGCACAGGGTGCCGTCGAAACTGGTGTCAATGAAATTGGTATGCCCGAAAAGCATGGCGACGACGAATTCAAGGCCAAGAAAGCGAAGACCGAGGCGCGGGGGAAAAAGAAAGCTGTAAAAAAGAAGCGCAAAGCAGCCCGGGCAGCTAGAAAGAGGCACTAGACATGAAACATACGGTCAGTGAGCTCATCCTGAAGAATGGAGCGCGTGGTCTGGTTATTGATGTGCCAGGTGCACAGGTCATGAGCACGCAATTTCATTTTCGTGCTGGCAACCGGTTTGTACGTGACAAAAGCATTTATGAGACAGCGCATATTATGGAGCATATGGCGTTTGGCGCGAATCGCCTGTGTAAGGACGCACATGAGTATGAGGCCGAATTCACAAAGAACGGCGCATATCACAATGCCTTTACCTCTGACACTTCCATGG